>JAEKLU010000091.1 GCA_019509685.1 Mesorhizobium sp.
CGCACTGCATTAAGCAGCGAGACGTGCTTCCGCATAGTTGTCGTTGGCAACTATAAGTTTAGCCCGATGACGGTGGTACAATGCCGGGCAAAAGTACGATCTTTACACCTTCGTCGATCCTATTTCGCCCCCAGCAAAAGCCGCTCCGTCATCCAGAGCGGTTTTTGGTGGAGGCGCCGGGTACCGCCCCCGGGTCCGAACGGCTTATTTCATCGCCTGTTTATCGCCATAGTCGGTCAAGCCGACGAACCGAATATAGGGATCGATAAGCGAAAAAGAAAGGCCAAACCGGCACTTGTCCCCGTGGCAAAGCGCGCCGCCGAGGGTTGACTTGCGCTCGCACTCAATCGAAGCTCCGGCTTGCGGTGAGGAGTCTCTGACCTAGCGCACAGGTTGCGCGGCGCGCCACAACCCTCATCGATCACATCGGTGGCGCCGACGAGGGGAAGTTTGATGGCCGACTATCTTGCGGATGTGAAGAAATACGACGCCGGCGCCAGCGCGGAGGTGGTCGAAAAGATCGTCAAGCATTTGGGCATTGCGCTCAGGAACCGCGATTCCTCGCTGGTGTCCTGCACCGACCCCAAGGAACTCGATCGCGTCCGAGAGAACTGGATCGGCAAGAAGCTCGGCATCGCCGACGCCGCAAAGGCCAATGCATCGATCGAGAAGACCTGCAAGGCGATGCATGCGGACAACACCAAGAGCCGCGTGACCTTCTACTACCTGGTCGCCAAGGATCTCGGCAAACTCGGCTCGCTCTAGAACCTTTTGATAATTCTACTCTGGCAGCCACTGGCGCGCTTTGCTGCGCTTCCGGTGCTCACGTACTTTTAAGTACGCTCAGCTCCGGTTGTCGAATACCACGCTATTCGACTCGCCAGAGCGAATTCTGAAAACGCCTCCGCTCCCGGCATGGGATTGCAGACAGGCGTGGCGTTGGCGTGCACATGCGCTATGATCATGTGTTAGCCGAATCGAGGCAATGCCGATGCGCCAATATCTCGACCTGTTGAAGCATGTGCTGGAAAACGGCGCCGATCGCGGCGACCGCACCGGCACCGGCACGCGCTCGGTGTTCGGCTACCAGATGCGCTTCGATCTTTCGCGCGGCTTCCCGGTCACCACCACCAAGAAGCTGCATCTGAAGTCGATCATCCACGAACTTCTGTGGTTCCTGGCCGGCGACACCAACATCAAATATCTGAACGACAACGGCGTCACCATCTGGGACGAATGGGCCGACGAAAACGGCGATCTCGGCCCAGTCTATGGCAAGCAATGGCGTTCCTGGCCCGACGGGCATGGCGGCGCAATCGACCAGATTGCGAATCTTCTGAAGGAGATACGTAAAAATCCTAATTCGCGCCGCCACATCGTTTCGGCCTGGAATCCGGCCGAAGTGGACGAAATGGCGCTGCCGCCCTGCCATTGCCTGTTCCAGTTCTATGTGGCTGACGGCAAGCTTTCCTGCCAGCTCTACCAGCGCTCGGCCGATATCTTCCTCGGCGTGCCGTTCAACATTCCTTCCTACGCGTTGCTGACACTGATGGTGGCGCAGGTGACCGGGCTGAAACCCGGCGATTTCGTCCATACGCTGGGCGACGCGCATCTCTACGCGAACCATTTCGAACAGGCGCGCGAACAGCTGCGGCGCACACCCAAGGCGCTGCCGACGATGTGGATCAACCCCGATGTGAAGGACCTTTTCGCCTTCCGTTTCGAGGACTTCCGGCTTGAGAATTATTTAGCGGATGCGAGCATCAAGGCGCCGATCGCCGTATGAACCTGCCTCGTCGGCTCAGTCGATGCCGACCATCACGTCGGAGGCCTTGACCACCGCATAGGCCTGCTTGCCCTTTTCGAGCGCGAGGTCGGCCACCGCTTCATTGGTGATCGACGCGGTGACAATGACGCCACCGCCAATGTCTATGCGGACATGCGAGGTGGTGGCTCCCTTGACGATCTCGGTTACCTTACGTTGAGGATGTTGCAGGCGCTGACCTTCATGCGTCTCTCCTTTGAACTTCGCTGTGCCGTTTCGCATCCGTTGTAGGCAGTGACCACGCTGGCGCACAATGTCATGGCAGGCGAAAAGCCTTCCCTTGTTATGTTCATCCGGATATATCGATCCGAGGCTTTGGGCCGTGCGAATTGTCAAACCGGGAGAGAGTTTATGTTGGGCAATGGTTTTGGATTGAAGGCGGCCGCCATTGGCGGTCTGACCGCAATGCTGATCGCCGCAATGCCTGCGGCCCATGCCGACGACAAGGTGATCGTGTTCGCCGCGGCGAGTCTCAAGGATGCGCTCGATGCGGTCAACAAGGCCTGCGAGCCGGAAGTCGGCGGAACGGTGACCATTTCCTACGCTGCAAGCTCGGCGCTGGCCAAGCAGATCGAAGGTGGCGCGCCCGCCGACGTCTTCGTTTCGGCCGATCTCGACTGGATGAAATATCTCTCCGACAAGAAGCTGACCAAGCCGGACACTGAAGTGAAGCTGCTCGGTAACCAGATCGTGCTGGTGGCGCCGAAAGATTCCAAGGTCGGGACGAAGGTGGAAAAAGGTTTCGATCTCGCCAAGCTCGTCGGCGACGGCAAGCTCGCGATGGGCGATTTCAAGGCGGTGCCCGCCGGCAAATACGGTAAGGCAGCGCTGGAATCGCTGGGCGTATGGTCGTCGGTGGAAGGCAAGGTCGCCCAGGCCGAGAACGTTCGCGCCGCGCTGAAGCTGGTGTCGACCGGCGAAGCGCCGCTCGGCATCGTCTATGCGACCGACGCGCATGCCGAGAAGGGCGTCAAGGTCGTCGGTACCTTCCCGGAGGATTCGCATCCGCCGATCATCTACCCGATTGCCCAAATCGCGGATTCGAAGGACAAGGATACGGCTGCCTTCCTGAAATGCGTCGAGTCGGCCAAGGCCGCCGACCTCTTCAGGGAACAGGGTTTTACGGTGCTCACGCCGAGCAACTGAGAAAGACCTGACATCGCGTATGAACTGGCTGCTGAACCTCACTCCTGATGAATGGAATGCGGTCCGGCTGTCGATCAAGGTCGCCTTGGTGGCGATGGTCTTCAGCCTGCCACCCGGCATCCTGATTGCGCTCCTGCTCGCGCGGGGGCGCTTTTGGGGCAAGACCTTGCTCAACGGCCTGGTGCACCTGCCGCTCATCCTGCCGCCCGTCGTCACCGGCTATCTGTTGCTGCTTACTTTCGGCAAACGCGGGCCGGCGGGCGCGTTCCTGGCCGAGCATTTCGGCATCGTCTTTTCCTTCCGCTGGACCGGTGCTGCGCTTGCCTGCGGCGTCATGGGCTTTCCGCTGATGGTACGCGCCATCCGGCTCTCCATCGAGGCCGTCGACCGCAAGATGGAGGCGGCCGCCGGCACGCTTGGCGCCAATCCGCTCTGGGTGTTCGCCACCATCACGCTGCCGCTGATCCTGCCTGGCCTGATCGCCGGCGCCATCCTCTCTTTTGCCAAGGCCATGGGCGAGTTCGGCGCCACGATTACCTTCGTCTCCAACATTCCGAACGAAACGCAGACATTGCCTTCGGCCATCTACACCTTCACCCAGGTGCCGGGCGGCGATGAGGGCGCACTTAGACTGACGCTGATCTCGATCGTCATCTCGATGGCGGCGCTCATCGCCTCGGAAGTGCTGGCGCGGCGCGTCGGCCGGCGGATGGACATCGAATGACGCTCGCTGTCGACATCAGCCATCGTCTGGGCGACTTCGCCATCGAGGGGAAATTCGAGAGCGCCGGCCGGCTGACGGCGCTGTTCGGGCCCTCGGGCTCGGGCAAGTCGACGCTGATCAATCTGATTGCCGGGCTGATCCGCCCTGACAAGGGCCGCATCACGGTCGACGGGCGCGTGCTGGTCGACACGGAAGCAGGCATCTTCGTGCCGATGCACAAGCGGCGGATCGGCATGGTGTTCCAGGACGCGCGGCTGTTTCCGCATATGAGCGTCGCCGGCAATCTTCGCTATGGTCGCTGGTTCACGCCGGCGGCCGAGCGCTACGCCAACATCGATGCCGTGGTCGACCTGCTCGGCATCGGCCATCTGCTCGACCGGCGGCCGGCAAAGCTGTCGGGCGGGGAAAAGCAGCGCGTGGCGATCGGCCGTGCGCTGCTCGCCAGCCCAAAACTGCTGTTGATGGACGAGCCGCTCGCCTCGCTCGACGAGGCGCGCAAGGCCGAGATCCTGCCTTATATCGAGCGGCTGCGCGACGAGACGAAAATCCCGATCGTCTATGTCAGCCATTCCATTGCCGAGGTGGCGCGGCTGGCGAGCGACGTGGTGGTGCTTGCGCAAGGCAAGGTCACGGCCTCCGGTCCGACCGAAGCGATCATGCAGCGGCTCGACCTGTTGCCGGCGGAAGAACGTGGCGAGGGCGGCGCGGTGCTCGACGCCAAGGTGCTGCGCCACGACGAGGCATTCGGCATGACGGTGCTCGCCTCGCCGGCCGGCGAGATCCGCGTGCCGAAACTGGCGAGGCCGGTCGGCGCGCTGGTTCGCATCCGCGTCCGTGCCCGCGACGTCATGATCGCTACCGAGAAACCGACCGGCCTCAGCGCGCTCAACATCCTGCCGGGCACGATTGTCAGCATGAAGCCAGGCGAGGGCCCCGAGGTCGAGATCGGCATCGATTGCGGTGGCGTGATGGTGCTGGCGCGCATAACCGCGCAATCGCGGCAGGCGCTTGGGTTGCAATTGGGAAGCAAGGTGTTCGCTGTCATCAAGACGGTGAGTTTCGATCGGGCGAACACCGGTGCCGGCCTGTCGGTCGAAGCAAGCGTTTGAGGAATTCGATGATACCGCTATGTGCATTTGGAATAGCGATCTTTCCCAGCAAGGGCTATTCTGCTGCTGTCAAATCCGAGGAAATGAAATGCCGTCGCTCAGCCTGCGGATAAATCTCGACCCGGACGGAAGAATCGGCCCGGGCAAGATCGAGCTTCTGGAGCAGATCGCCGCCTTCGGCTCGATCTCGGCCGCGGCGCGCGGCATGGAGATGTCCTACAAACATGCCTGGGACCTGGTCGAGGACATGAACCGCGTCTTCGGCAAGCCGCTGGTTTCGGCACAGACCGGCGGCAGGAAAGGCGGCGGCGCGCAACTGACCTCGGTCGGCTTGGCGGTCGTCAGCCGCTTCCGAGCAATAGAGCGGGCCGCCGCTTCGGCCGCTTCCGTGCATATGCAGGCCCTGCAGGCCGAAATCGAGGCGGAGTAGGGCAGTAGGGCAGTAGGGCAGTAGGGCAGTAGGATGCGACGTCTCGGCGTGCTTAATCTTTCCTGCTGCCCTACTCCCCTGACTTCCGCAGCAGATACGTGTCCATGATCCAGCCCTTTTTCTTGCGAGCCTCCTCGCGAACCTTTTCGATCTCTTCGCCGACGTCACCAAGCCGTCCGGAGATGACGATCTCGTCGGGCGTGCCGAGATAGGCGCCCCACTGTATAAGGACATCCTTGTCTACAATCGTGTTGAAGGCGCATTTGCCGTCGAGCATGACAACGGTTGAGCCGGCATTGGCAGGTAAGCCTTCCTCCGTAAGGCGGCGGCCGGTGGTGACCAGGATCGAATCGCCGATGCGGTTGAGCGCGGTGGCATGCGCTGCGGCCAACGCCTGGATGGCGGTGATGCCTGGGACGACCTCGAGTTGGAAGGCGATATTGTCTCTTTGCCGCACGCGTTCGAGGATACGCAACGCGCTGTCATAGAGCGACGGGTCGCCCCAGATCAGGAAGGCGCCGCATCCGTCCTCGGTCAACTCGTCGCGGATCAGGCCTTCGTAGATGGCGGCAATCGCTTCATGCCAATCGTCGACCGTGGTCCGGTAGGACGATGTCGGCTCGGCGCGAACCGGGACATCGAACTCGACGCGGCGCGATTTCGGGTTGGTGACGAAGCGATCGCAGATCTGCCGACGCAACTCGGCGAGATCGTTCTTCTTCGCCCCCTTGTCGGGGATGAACAGCACGTCGGCCCGGTTCAGGCCGTTGATGGCCTGTACCGTCATGTGCTCGGGATTGCCGGCGCCGATGCCGATGACGAGAAGCTTGCGCATAGTGCGAACTCCTGCCTGATCGGAAACGGCCTGTCCAGATCGCCGGCGCCGCGGTGGCTCGCGACTTCAGCGCGGAAGGGCTTTGAAACGCCATGCCGACCGGATAGGTTGGCGGAGGCATTTCCGCCGGGGGGATTTTCATGTTCCGCAGCTTCCTGTTCGCAGTGCTGGCGCTT
>JAEKLU010000092.1 GCA_019509685.1 Mesorhizobium sp.
TAGGCAAGCAATGTCTGTTCGAGAAGGTCGCGGCCGATGCGCGCGCCGATGCCCTGGTCGCCGACCTGGAATCCCCAGCCGCCGATGGCGCGCGACTTGCCTTGTCTGCGCGCCATGTAGGCGGTGCCGGTGCCGAGGATCGCCATGGCGCCGTCGCCTGATCCGACGGCGCCTTCCAGCGCGATCTCGGCATCGGTCTCGACGCGGCTGACGCTGAACGGCAGAACCGCTTCGAGCTGCTGCCGGTAGGTGCCGACATTGGCGCCGGCAAGGCCCAGAATGGCCGGTGTCTGCGGGATCAGCGCCGGGTCCTGCCCGGCGGCGATGAACGCCTGCCGCGCCGCCTCGACGATGTTCGAACGGGCGCCGGTAAGGTCGGTGCGGATGTTGGCGGCGCCGCTTTTGGCACGGCCGAGGACCATGCCGTCCGCATTTGCCAGGGCGGCCCTGCAGCTGGTGCCACCGCCATCGATACCGAGCACGAAATTCACGTGATTTCTCCTCCGGCCGGATAATACCAATAAAATACCAATAGCCAAGGGTTAATTTCCGTTTCAAAAAGATTAAGGCGTATTTTATTGAAAATCCTGGGCATTTCGCCGGCTCAGCGATTTCCAGGCCGCGAATTCGTTAATGCTTGTGGACAAGTGGTATTTTTTTGGTATTGTTCTGGTATTGGAGGACCAGGGATGGCCGAAACGCGCACCGAAGCGCTTCACAGGAATGCCGAGGGGCTGGATATCCAGGCCCCGGAAGCCATCCTTGCTTCGCTGGCCGATGCGCAGGTCGAGGCCGCCAAGGCCGTCCGCAACGCCATTCCGTCCATCGCCAAGGCAGCCGAGATCATCGCCGACAGGCTGAATGGCGGCGGCAGGCTTGCCTATGCCGCGGCCGGCAGTTCCGGCCTGATGGCGCTGGCCGATGCGTTGGAATTGCCCGGCACCTTCGGCATAGAACGCGACCGTATCGCCATCCTGATCGCCGGCGGCGACGAGGCTTTCAGGGCGCTCGCCGGTGGGCCCGAGGATGACACGGAGGAGGCCGCTGCAGCGGTCGCCAGTGCGGGCATCGGCAAGGGCGACTGCCTGATCGCCGTTTCGGCCATTCGGCCCTGCTCCAGCAGGCTGGAACCGCCATCCTGCTCGAAACGCCACCGGAAGTGATCGCCGGCTCGACGCGCATGGGCGCCGGCACCGCCCAGAAGATCGCGCTCAACATGCTGTCGACCTTGACTGCCGTCCATCTCGGCCACGTGCATGACGGCTACATGGTCAACCTCATGGCCGACAACATCAAGCTGCGCGACCGCGCCGCGCGCATCGTCGCCGCCATCAGCGGGCGCGGCACGGATGAAGCCGCCCGGCTGCTCGAGAAGAGCGGCGGCGCGGTCAAGACCGCCATTCTGCTCGCTGCCGGCGCCGACAGTGCCGATGCGGCGCGGAAGATACTGGAGGGGACCGGCCAGAAGCTGCGGCCAGCCCTTTCCGCGCTGGAGCATGATCCCGAAAAGTGGAACCCACTTTTCGGAAAAGATCGTGCTCGAACAAAGAAGTAGGGCTTGTTTCATCCCGATTTCCATCGGGGTGAAACGGGCTTGCGAGGGGAGCAAGGGGTCAAAAGCCCCTGTTCTCATCAAAACCGAACCTGAAAAAGGTCAACAGGGAGACTGAGCATGACAACGAAACTACTGACGGCACTGCTTCTGGGCACCAGCATTCTCGGCTCGGCCGGGTTGGCTCACGCCGCTGACGTAACCCTCAACATCGAAAGCTGGCGCGGCGACGACCTTGCCATCTGGAAGGACAAGCTGATCCCGGCTTTCGAAGCCAAGAACCCCGGCATCAAAGTGGTGTTCGCACCTTCGGCGCCGACCGAATATGACGCCGCGCTCGGCGCCAAGCTCGCCGCCGGCTCGGCTGGCGACCTGATCACCTGCCGCCCGTTCGACAAGTCGCTCGAACTGTTCAAGAAGGGCAATCTGGCCGACCTGTCGGGGCTGCCCGGCATGGACAACTTCTCGCCGGTGGCCAAGGCGGCCTGGAAGACCGACGACGGCAAGTCGAGCTTCTGCGCGCCGATGGCCTCGGTTATTCACGGCTTCATCTACAACAAGGACGCCTTCGACAAGCTCGGCATCAAGGTGCCGACGACGCGTGACGAGTTCTTTGCCGCGCTCGACAAGATCAAGGCCGATGGCACCTACATTCCGATGGCGATGGGCACCAAGGATCTCTGGGAAGCCGCGACCATGGGCTACCAGAACATCGGCCCGAACTACTGGAAGGGCGAAGACGGCCGCGCAGCTCTTATCAAGGGCGAACAGAAGCTGACCGACAAGGACTGGGTTGCTCCTTATGAGGAACTCGCCAAGTGGAAGCCTTACCTCGGCGACGGCTTCGAAGCCCAGACCTATCCGGACAGCCAGAACCTGTTCACGCTCGGCCGCGCCGCCATCTACCCGGCCGGCTCGTGGGAAATCGGCCTGTTCAACACCCAGGCCCAGTTCAAGATGGGCGCCTTCCCGCCGCCGGTCGAGAAGGCCGGCGACACCTGCTACATCTCCGACCATACCGATATCGGCATGGGCCTGAATGCGGCGTCGAAGAATGCCGACGCGGCCAAGACCTTCCTGTCCTGGGTCGCCTCGCCTGACTTCGCCACCATCTATGCCAACGCGCTGCCGGGCTTCTTCAGCCTGAACTCCGCGCCGGTGAAGATGGCGGATCCGCTGGCGCAGGAATTCGTCTCCTGGCGCGGCAAGTGCAAGTCGACGATCCGCTCGACCTACCAGATCCTGTCGCGCGGCACGCCGAACCTGGAAAACGAGACCTGGGTTGAATCGGCCAACGTGATCAACGGCACCGACACCCCCGAAGCTGCCGCCAAGAAGCTGCAGACCGGTCTCGACGGCTGGTACAAGCCGGCGAAGTAAGACCTCGACAACAGGCCGGCCGGGCGCTTGCCCGGCCGGTACACTGCCCGTTTTGAGATAACGATTGTCGGCGCAGCCTCTCGGTCCTACCCTTATTTGGCGGGGAAGACGAAGCCGGACAATCGCAGGCCTTGTCCTCACCTGGCGGGGACAATCAAGCCGTGCATCGAGGCGTCAGCTAGCATCATTTGACCTGGAACCGAGAGACGGCGGGGACCGAACTCATGGCCGCAGAAATACGACCGAAAAGACCGTTTCGCTGGCATATCGGCGTCTTCCTGGCGCCGGCTGTGCTGGTCTACACGGCCATCATGATCCTGCCGCTCGCCGGCACGCTGCAGCTTTCGCTGTTCCGCAATGTGAGTGAATCGCAGGTCTTCGTCGGGCTTGGCAATTTCCGCACGCTGTTCGGCGACCCCAACTGGTCGGTGGGTTTCTGGAACGCGCTGAGGAACAATGTCTGGTTCTTCGTCATCCACATGCTGGTGCAGAACCCGATCGGCGTGCTTCTGGCGGCATTGCTCTCCAGCCCGAGGCTGCGGTTCGCAGTGTTCTACCGTACGGCGATCTTCGTGCCGACGATCCTGTCCTTCGTCATTGTAGGCTTCGCCTGGAAGCTGATCCTGTCGCCGCTGTGGGGCGTGGCGCCGCATCTCATGGACTTCGTCGGCTTGAAGAGCCTGTTCACGCCATGGCTCGGCAAGGAACAGTATGCGCTGACCGCGCTCAGCCTGGTCTCGGTATGGCAGTTCGTCGGCATCCCGATGATGCTGATCTATGCCGCACTGCTATCGATCCCCGAAGAAGTCATAGAGGCCGCCGAATGCGACGGCATCACCGGCATGGCGCAATTCTGGAAGATCAAGCTGCCGCTGATCCTGCCGTCGATCGGTATCATCTCGATCCTGACCTTCGTCGGCAATTTCAACGCCTTCGATCTGATCTACACGGCGCAAGGCGCGCTCGCCGGGCCGAATTATTCGACCGACATCCTCGGCACCTTCCTCTACCGCGCCTTCTTCGGCTTCCAGCTGCAGGTCGGCGATCCCAATATGGGCGCGGCGATCGCCACGATGATGTTCCTGATCATCCTCGGCGGCGTCTGCGTCTACCTGTTCCTCGTGCAGACGCGCCTGCGTCGCTACCAGTTCTGAGGCGCGCCATGAGCACTGCGACCCGCTCCCTTCCCCGCACCATCGGCGCCCACGCGATCCTGTTGACCTACACGGCGATCGCGCTGTTTCCGGTGATCCTGGTGATCATGAACTCTTTCAAATCCCGCGCCGGCATCTTCGGCGCACCGCTGACGCCGCCGACGCCAAAAACCTTCGACCTGATCGGCTACACAACGGTGATCGGCCAGGGCGACTTCATCCATTATTTCCAGAACAGCTTCGTCGTCACCGTCGGATCGCTGTTCTTCGTGCTGCTGTTCGGCGCCATGGCGGCGTTTGCGCTTTCGGAATATCGCTTTCGCGGCAACACGCTGATGGGGCTTTATCTGGCGCTCGGCATCATGATCCCGATCCGCCTCGCTACTGTCGCCATCCTGCAGCTGATGGTGGCGAGCGGGCTGGTCAACACGCTGACGTCGCTGATCCTGGTCTACACCGCGCAAGGCCTGCCGCTGGCGATCTTCATCCTGTCGGAATTCATGAAGCAGGTGTCCGACGATCTGAAGAATGCCGGCCGCATCGACGGGCTGTCGGAATACACGATCTTCTTCCGGCTGGTGCTGCCGCTGGTGCGGCCCTCGATGGCGACGGTCGCCGTCTTCACCATGATCCCGATCTGGAACGATCTGTGGTTCCCGCTGATCCTGGCGCCGTCGGAACAGACCAAGACGGTGACGCTCGGCGCGCAGCTCTTCCTCGGCCAGTTCGTCACCAACTGGAACGCGATCCTGGCGGCACTTTCGCTGGCGATCCTGCCGGTGCTGATCCTCTATGTCATCTTCTCGCGGCAGCTGATCCGCGGCATCACGTCGGGAGCCGTCAAGTGAGTTTTCAGAAACCTCTTCGTGTCGTTGTCGCCGGGCTCGGCAATATGGGGCGCAGCCATGCGCTCGCCTACCACAACAATGCCGGCTTCGAGATCGCGGCGCTGATCAACCGCTCCGACGTGCCACTGCCGGGCGGTCTTGCCGGCCATGAGATCCGGCGCTCGTTCGAAGACGCATTGCGCGACGAGAAGCCGGATGTCGCCGCGATCGCCACCTATTCCGACAGCCATGCCGACTACGCGGTGCGGGCGTTCGAGGCCGGCTGCCATGTCTTCGTCGAGAAGCCGCTGGCAACCACGGTGGCGGACGCGCAACGCGTCGTCGACGCCGCCAAGGCCAACGGCAGGAAGCTGGTGATAGGCTATATTTTGCGCCACCACCCGTCCTGGATGCGCTTGATCGCCGAAGCACGCAAGCTAGGCGGGCCCTATGTCTTCCGCATGAACCTCAACCAGCAGTCCTCTGGCCCTACCTGGGGGACGCACAAGCAGCTGATGCAGACGACATCGCCGATCGTCGACTGTGGCGTGCATTATCTCGACGTCATGCTGCAGATCACCGATGCCAAGCCGGTCGAAGTGCGCGGCATGGGGGTGCGGCTCACCGACGAGATCGCGCCCACCATGTACAATTACGGCCATCTGCAGGTGCTGTTCGAGGACGGCTCGGTCGGCTGGTACGAAGCTGGCTGGGGGCCGATGATTTCGGAGACGGCGTTCTTCGTGAAGGACGTGATCTCACCCAAGGGCTGTGTGTCGATCGTGATGAAGGAAGGCGTGAAGTCCGACGACATCGACACCCATACCAAGACCTCGACCATCCGCCTGCACAGTGCGGCCACCGGACCGGACGGCAAATTCGTCAGGCCAGACGAGCTGCTGTCGATGGAAGGAGAACCCGGCCATCAAGAACTCTGCGATGCCGAGCAGGCCTTCCTGCTCAAGGCGATCCGCGAGGATGTCGACCTCACCCGCCACATGGACGA
This sequence comes from Mesorhizobium sp., assembly GCA_019509685.1. Next base: position 5,920 of record JAEKLU010000092.1, read on the forward strand.
TGCCGTGAAATCGCTCGCCGTCTGCCTTGCCGCAGACGAGAGCGTGCGCAGCGGCAACGCCGTGAAACTCTAGAACAGGAACGACGCCGTGGGCTCGCTGAAGATCGAGAATGTGAAGAAGGCCTTCGGGCCGGTCGAGGTGCTGAAGGGCATCGACCTGGACGTGACCGACGGCGAATTCGTCGTCTTCGTCGGTCCCTCCGGTTGCGGAAAGTCGACGCTGCTCAGGGTCATCGCCGGCCTGGAGGATTCGACCTCCGGCCGGGTGCTGATCGACGGCGCGGACGTCTCGATCACGCCACCCGCCAAGCGCGGTATCGCCATGGTGTTCCAGACCTATGCGCTCTACCCGCATCTGACGGTCAAGAACAACATGGCGCTGGGTCTGAAGCAGGCAAGCACGCCGGCCGCCGAGATCGAGCGCCGCATCGGCATCGCGTCCGCCATGCTGTCGCTGGAGCCATATTTGGAGAGACGTCCGGCCGAACTGTCGGGTGGCCAGCGCCAGCGCGTCGCCATTGGCCGCGCCGTGGTGCGCGAGCCGAAGCTGTTCCTGTTCGACGAGCCGCTGTCGAATCTCGACGCCGCGTTGCGTGTCAACACAAGGCTGGAGATCGCGCAGCTGCACCGCCGGCTCAAGGCAACCATGATCTATGTCACCCACGACCAGGTCGAGGCGATGACGCTGGCCGACAAGATCGTCGTGCTCAATGCCGGCCGGATCGAGCAGATCGGCGGACCGATGGAACTCTACAATTCGCCGGCAAACGAGTTCGTCGCCGGCTTCATCGGATCTCCGAAGATGAATTTTGTGGACGGCGCCAGGCTTGGCGAGACGGCCAAGACCATCGGCGTGCGGCCGGAGCACCTGACGGTCGATCCGAAATCCGGCGCCTGGAAGGGCACGGTTGTGCATGCCGAGCATCTCGGCGCCGACACCAACCTCTATCTAGACTGCGAGAAGGCCGGGCTGATCACGGTGCGGATTTTCGGGGTGTATGATGCCGAGCCCGGCGCGACGCTTTATGCGACGCCGGAACCAGGAAAGACCTATCGGTTTGGGACTGATGGGAAGGTGCTGAAGTAGATATGCCGGCGCTCCCTTCCTCTCCCTCCGGAGGGGGGAGAGGTGGCGCCGCGAAGCGGCGACGGAGTGGGGGAAGCCGGCGCCCCAAGCACAGTCGCCGAAAGGCAGGCACGACCCAGTGAGCGCCTAAACTAGTCTCTCGCCGAGCAGTCGACCCCCACTCCGTCGAGCTTCGCTCGACACCTCTCCCCCGATCGACGGTGAAGGTCTGCTTCTGCTGGCCGAGCCCTTCGATGCCCAGCTCCACCACATCGCCGGCCTTCAAGAACACCGGGGGCTTCATGCCAAGGCCGACGCCGGGCGGCGTGCCTGTCGAAATAATGTCGCCCGGATGCAGCGACATGAACTGGCTGAGATAGGAGACCAGATATTTGACGCCGTAGACCATGGTCTTGGTCGAACCGTTCTGCATGGTCTTGCCGTTGACGGTCAGCCACATTTTGAGGTTCTGCGGATCGGCCACTTCGTCCTTGGTCACCAGCCACGGGCCGGTCGGGCCGAAGGTGTCGCAGGACTTGCCCTTGGTCCACTGACCCTGGCGTTCGGCCTGGAAAGCGCGCTCGGAAACGTCGTGCGCGACGCAATAGCCGGCAACATAATCCAGCGCGTCGTCCTCGCTGACATATTTCGCCGTCTTGCCGATGACCACGGCAAGCTCGACCTCCCAGTCGGTCTTTTCAGAGCCGCGCGGGATCAGCACGTCGTCATCCGGCCCGACGATCGCCGAGCTTGCCTTCATGAAGATGATCGGCTCCGGCGGCACGGTGGCGCCGGTCTCGGCGGCGTGGTCGGAATAGTTGAGGCCGATGCAGATGAATTTTCCAGTGCCGGCGACGCAGGCGCCCATGCGCGGCCTGCCCGAAACCGCCGGCAGCGATTTCGGATCGAGTTTGGCGATCATCTCCAGCGAGGCCGGATGAAGCGTCGTGCCGGCGATATCGGCAACATAAGCCGAGAGATCACGGATCGTCCCATCCGCATCGAGCAGGCCGGGTTTTTCGCTGCCTGCTTCGCCATAGCGCAACAATTTCATCTTTTCTCTCCACCTTGCGGCCAGCGGCCGTTTTCAAAAATTCCCGTCAAAACCAGCGGACCGTAGTCGCCGGCCCCACCGGCGGCAAGCGCGCCATCTGTTCGAGCCGGCTAACGCTTCGATCCACCAACGCGGGGACCGGGTCTTGTCTTCCCGTTCAGCCGTCTATCCTGTTCGGTTCTCCGTCAGATCGACCAACCGCCGTCAATGTTGTAGGCCTGCCCGGACGTATAGGTGGCGCCGGCCAGATAGACGGCGAGATCGGCGATCTCTTCCGGCGTGCCGAGCCGGCCCATGGGCTGGCGGGCGATAAAGGCCGCGCGGGCCGCTTCATAGTCGCCTTGCGCATGCATGCGATCCTGCAGCGACGGACTTTCGACGGTGCCCGGACAAATGGCGTTGCAGCGAATGCCCTTGGCGACATAGTCGGCTGCGACGGCCTTGGTCAGGCCGATGACCGCCGCCTTGCTCAGGCCGTAAGCGAAGCGGTTCGGCACGCCCTTCTGCGAGCTTGCCAGCGAGGCCATGTTGATGATCGAGCCGTCGCCCCGCTCGAGCATCCCAGGCAACACAGCGCGGATGGTGCGGATCATGGCGCGGACATTGAGGTTCAAAGCGAAATCGAGGTCCTCGTCCTTCATCTCCAGGATGGAGCCGGAATGGACGAAGCCGGCGCAATTGAACAGCACATCGACGCGACCGATTTCGGTGA
>JAEKLU010000383.1 GCA_019509685.1 Mesorhizobium sp.
ACCCACAACATCCACCACGCCTACCCGATCGGCGATGTCTTCACCATGCTCAACCGCGGCCGCTCGCTCGGCACCTTCCGTAGAAGCGAGATCACCGAGAAGGAGGTGCTGGACATGATGGCCGGCGGCCGCGAGATCCGCGAATTGCAGCAGGAACTGGAGCGTTTCACCAAGCCGGGGTCTGGTGTGGAAGCTGCCGCTTCCTGACGGCATGTCACCCAAAATGCGCAGCGGTTTTGGGACGATGACCTGCATCAAAACAAGCAATAAGGCGCGGCGCCTTTCGGCGCGGTGCGAGACTGAAAAGAGAGAAAAATGATCGACGCCGCTTTGTTCGGCGCCGGGCTGATCGGCTCGGTGCATGCGAAAAACCTTGCCCGCCATCCAGGCGTGCGCCTGCGCGCCATCGTCGATCCGCGCCGCGAAGCGGCCGAGCGGATCGCCGCGGGAACGGGTGCTGAGATCGCCGAGACGGCGGCGGTGATGAACGATCCCTCGGTCCGTGCGGTGGTCATCGCTTCGGCGACCCGCACCCATGCCGATCTGATCATCGAGGCCGCGGCCAAGGGCAAGGCGATCTTCTGCGAGAAGCCGATCGACCTCGACATCGCCCGCACCGATGAATGCCTGGCCGCGGTCGAGAAGGCCGGCGTGCCGCTGCAGATCGGTTTCAACCGGCGCTTCGACCCGTCCTTCGCCACTATCCGCAAAAGGATCGACGCCGGCGAGATCGGCGCGGTCGAGCAGGTCATCATCACCAGCCGCGATCCAGAACCGGAGAGCGAGGAAGCGCTGGCCGGCGGCGGCGGCGTGTTCCGCGAGATGACCATCCACGATTTCGACATGGCGCGGTTTTTGTTGGGCGAGGAACCGGTCGAGCTCTTCGCCACCGGCTCGTCACTGGTGCTGCCTTACTATGCCAAGCTCGGCGACTACGACACGGCGATGTTCATCCTGCGCACCGCCTCAGGGCGGCAATGCCACATCAACAACAGCGTGCGCGCCGTCTATGGCTACGACCAGCGCGTCGAGGTGCATGGCTCGCGCGGCATGCTGCAAGCCGGCAACCGCACGCCGACCTCGGTCAGCCTCAGCGGCGAGGCCGGGATCGCCACCGAGCGGCCGCTCTATTTCTTCGTCGAGCGCTATGCCGAGTCGTACCAGGCTGAGCTCGATCATTTCATCCAATCGGTCGCCGCCGGACAGACACCGGCCGTCGGCGCGGCGGATGGGCGCAAGGCGATGATCCTGTGCGAGGCCGCCCTTGCCTCGGCGAAGTCCGGTCGCTTCGAGCCGGTGCGTTTCTGAGGCATGACGATGACGAATGCCGAGTTGCGCCCACCCCCGTCGGCATCGCGCAGACCGATGCCGGCGCGACCTGGACGACCGCCAGCGCTTCTGGTTGCGGCTCTCGCCAGCGAACCGAAGCTTGTCGCCAAGCATCCGGCGCTCGGCGATTTCTTGCGAACGCGATGGGCCGAGGCAGCCTTCATGACCGCGACCGGGATGGCCGAGGCCACCGGCCTGCCCACCACGACGCTGGTGAGGCTGCTGGCGCTGCTCGGCTACCCGAGTTTTCGCAGTTTTCGCGATGCGGTGCGCGATCAGCTGCGATCGCGGTAGATGTTGTCTTCCGCGATTTGCGGCCGAATACCGGAGTTGCTTAGAGCGTTTCACCGTTTCACGGAAACGGCGAACCGCTCTAACCCTTTGTTTTGACGCAATTCCGGCCGGAAAACCGCGCACACTTT
>JAEKLU010000093.1 GCA_019509685.1 Mesorhizobium sp.
CTCACACTTTTCCTGGAATTGCTCTAGCCGGTCACTCGCCGCCGGTGGCGATGGTCAGCACCCTGAACGGCGTGGTGATGACCACTTCGGCGACCGATCCGACGGCCTTGCCGAGACCTTCGCCGACATTGTCCAACCCGGCCCCTTGAGGTTCGTCCGACCGTAAGGCTGCCGGCGTGCGCAACCGGTCGCCCAGCAATTGCACCAGGATCGGATTGTCGGCGAACTTGGCGTGGTTCAGGCCATCGTCGCCGCCTTTGGCTTTGGTCAGATCGACCACGACGACGCCATAGCTGGCAAGATCGGCGGCGTTGCCGTAGTCCCCAACGCGGGGCTTGTCGCCGGATATGAAGCTCGACAATTTTAGCGCCCGGTCGTCGCCGGAAAGCAGGATAGCGAAGGGCTTGTCGGGCTTGCCGTAGCGGATCATCTGTTTCTTGAAGACGTCGACGTCGATGTCGGGCGAAGCCAGGACGACATAGCCGAGCTTGCCGCCGAGATCGCGGTCGCCGGTGATGGCGAGCTGGCGCAAAGCCTCCATCGTCAGCCAGGTGCCCATCGAATGGGCGATGATGTCGATGCTCTTGACCTTCGTCTTGGCCAGCATCCTGAGCGTCGCTTCGAGGTCGTCGCGCGCGGCGGTCGAGCTGTCCTTGTCGTAGATATAGCCGGTGGTCTTGGCGCTCGACGCCCATGAGAACAGCACCGGCGTTCCCGGATATTTGGTGTCGTGCGCGAGCTGGGTGAGCCTGAAGACGCCGTCGTCGAAGCCGTTGTTGAAGCCGTGCACGAAGACCAAAGCGCGGTCGCCGCTTATGGCTATGTTGTTGCCGACCGCCTTGGCGAACTGCTGCGCGTCGGCATAGTGGACGACATCGGTGGCGGTGAATTGCTTGGCCGGATTGGAGTCGGCCGAACCCTTGGCGCGCTCGATCGCGCCGACCTGATGGATTTTTGGAACCGTTACGTCGACCTGGGCATAGGAGGTGGTCAGCGATCGGTCGCCATCGAACACCTGCCGCGGATCCTTGGTCGCCTGCTGGCGGGTGGTGGCGACGAAGATCTCGTGCGTGGCCGCGATGTCGGAGGCGGGCACCGTCACCGTCTTGCGGTTGAGCAGATCATGCGTGGGGCCGGCGCAGCCTGTCAGGGCGAGCGCGAAGGCAAGGCCAAGGACAATCTTGCAACGTACGGTCACCCGGGGTCCCCCAAGGGCGGCAAATCCTCTGTCCCTATTCCGATAAGGCCAGAGGGCGGCCGGGTCCAGTTCAAAGTCAATACAAGGCGGCAACCATACCGCCGTCCGCGTGGCAGTGTTACTGGCCGCCGGCGAGCTGGCGGATGCGGTCCGTCACCTCGCGATCGCTGGCGAAGCCGTCGTCCTCGCGCAGCCGCTGCCCGATCATCTGCACCATCATGGGATTGTCGGCGAACTTGGTGTGGTTGAAGCTGTCGGTGCCCTTGACCTTGGAGAGGTCGACCACCGTCACGCCATAGGAGGCGAGATCGGCGGCGTCCCTGTAGTCGCCAACGCGCGGCCGCGAGCCGGCGATCAGACCGGACAGCCGCAGCGCGCGGTCGTCGTCGGATAGCAGCAGGATGAAAGGCTTGTCGGGCTTGCCGTAGCGGCGCATCTGGCTCTTGAAGACGTCGACGTCGATGTCGGGCGAGGCCAGCACGACATCGCCGAGCTTGCCGCTGAGGTCGCGGTCGCCGGTGATGGCGAGCTGGCGCAGCGTCTCCATCGTCACCCAGGTGCCCATCGAATGGGCGACGATGTCGATGCGCCGGGCGCCGGTCTGGGCCAGCATGCGCAACGTCACCTCGAGCTGGTCGCGGGCGGCGGCGGCACTTTCCTTGTCATAGACATAGTCGGTGGTCTTGGCGCCGGAGGCCCAGGAGAACAGCACCGGCGTGCCCGGATAGCCGGAATCATGGACGATCTGCGTCAGCCGGTAGACGGCATCGTCAAAGCCGGTGTTGTAGCCATGGACGAAAACCATGACGCGGCCGCCACGGGCCTCGATGTCGGCGTTGAGCGCGCTGGCGAATTTCGGCTGCGTGTCGTAGCCGACCATTTCGGAGGCCATGAAATACTTGGTCGGGTCGTTCGACTTGCCGCGCGAGCGCCGCTCGATCTGGCCGGTCTGGTGGATCGGCGGCACCGTGACGCTGACGCGGGCATAATTGAGCGTCGCCGAACGCTCCCCGTCGAACACCTTGTTCGGATCGTCCGAGGCCTTGCGCGTGGTGGTGATGAAAATCGCGTGGTTGCCGGCGATCTCGGTCGCCTGCGTCGGCACGACGACGCTGCCCAGGATTTCCTGTGTCTGGTGGCCCGCGCAGCCCACCATCAGCAGGGCAAGGGCAATGATGCAAATTGTCTTCAAACGCACGTCGAAATTCCACTCCGGCCGCAAAGGGCCATCCCACGCGAACCCTCCCGGACAGGCCAAGTGCGGCCAAAGTAAGTCGTGTCCAGCGGAAATCCGGTGGGCGCTGACCTGCGGCCGCGCCACTGTGGCGCGAAAGCCGCCAAATTTGTCCAGCGGTTCGCGCAGCCGGCATCGGTGGCCGCTGACATCGATTCATGCAATAGGCTCCGGCTGATGTTCTGGTTCAAACGTCGAAAGCCCACTGAAGGCGTCGAGCTCGATCTATCCGACAAGGACAGAGGATCGCTGCTCGGCATCACATGTGTGGGCAAACGGGATGGCGGCGGCGCGCAGGTCCATGCCGTCATGTCGGCGTTGCTGTTTTCGCGCGCAAACGGAATTCCTTATTTCCATTCGCCATTCGAGAGGGTCAGCCATAGCGGCAATCCGAAAGCCTTCGCGGCACAGTGGGAACGCGCCTTCAATCTTGGGCTTGGCGCGCCAAGGGTGCCCAAGGGCGTGCCGGTCATTTCCAGTGAGGACTTCAACCAGGGTTACCGCGGCGCACCCTCGATCGTCGCCGCGCAGAATTTCCATGGCTTTGCCGAGCGAAATCTCGGATTTTATCCGGCACTTGCCGACGAGCTTCGCAACCGCGTGGTCCTGCCGCCGCGGACATTCGAAACGCCGACCATTGCCGTTCACATCCGGCGTGGCGATGTGATCGGCAATGCCAAATACACGCATCGGCTGACCGACAACGCGATGGTGCTGGCCAATATCAAGCACGTGCTTGGCGAGCATCCGCACCATCGCGTCCTGATCCTGTCCGAGGGGGCGCCGGCGGATTTCGGGCGGCTGGCGGAATTCTGCGACTTCGAGCTGAACTCGGATGTCTTTTCGACGGTCTCGGCGATGATCCAGGCGGACTGCCTGATCATGGCCAAGAGTTCGCTGAGCTACGTTGCCGGCTTGTTGTCGAGGGGGGCCGTGTATTACGAACCGTTCTGGCACGGCCCTTTGCCGTCCTGGCACAGGCTGCCGAATTCGGAATAAATTTCGTCTGGCGGTCGCAGGCGAAAGAATGCGAGGTTTTGCAAGTGAACAGTTTCTCCGCCCGTGTTGCCGCTGCCGCGGAGGCAGTCCGCGAGATTTTTCCGGAAACGCCGCTGCAGGAGAACGACTATCTGTCGAAGAAGACCGGCGCCCGGGTGCTGCTGAAGCGTGAGGACCTGACGCCGGTGCGCTCCTACAAGATCCGGGGCGCCTTCAATTTCTTCCGCAAGGCGCTTGCCGCCGGCAACAATGCGGAGCTGTTCGTCTGCGCGTCGGCCGGCAACCATGCGCAGGGCTTTGCCTTTGTCTGCCGCCATTTCGGCAAAAAGGGCGTGGTCTTCATGCCGGTGACGACGCCGCAGCAGAAGATCGACAAGACGCGGCTGTTCGGCGGCGATTTCGTCGAGATCAAGCTGGTCGGCGATTTCTTCGACGATTGCTACCGTGCCGCCTTCGAATTCACCGAAAGCACCGGCGCGCATATGGTGCCGCCCTTCGACCACAAGGACATCATCGACGGCCAGGCGACGGTGGCCTATGAGATCGCCGCCCAAATGCCCGGTGGGCGCATGCCCGACATCGTCATGCTGCCGGTCGGCGGCGGCGGCCTCGCCGCCGGCGTCACCCATTTTTTCGCCGATCAGCACCGCGACACGCGCTTCTTCTTCTGCGAACCGGCGGGCGCGCCAAGCCTGCGTGAGAGCCTTGCCAGCGGCAAGCGGGTCAAGCTCGCCAAGGTCGACAATTTCGTCGATGGCGCCGCGGTGGCCGAGATCGGCCGCGAGCCGCTGCGTCATCTCAAGGAGTTCGCCGCCGATGCCGTGCGGCTTGTCCCTGAGAACCGGCTTTGCGCCACGATGATCGAGATGCTCAATATCGAAGGCGTGGTGCTGGAGCCCGCCGGCGCGCTGGCGATCGATGCGCTCAAGGATTTTTCACGCAAGGAGATCAGGGGCAAGACCATCGTCGCGGTCGTTTCGGGCGGGAATTTCGACTTCGAGCGCCTGCCGGATGTGAAGGAGCGGGCGCTCCGCTTCGAGGGCTTGAAGAAGTACTTCATCATCCGTTTCCCGCAGCGGCCGGGCGCGTTGCGCGATTTCCTGGAAATGCTGGGGCCGGACGACGACATCGCCCGCTTCGAATATCTGAAAAAATCGGCGCGCAATTTCGGCTCGGTGCTGATCGGCATCGAGACCAAGGACCGGCGCAATTTCGATCTGCTGAAGGCCAATTTCGAAGCCGAGGGCGTGCAATATCAGGACATCACCGACAACGAGACGTTGGCGGGGTTCATCATATGAGCGCAAAAGGCACTGTTTTCGTGGCGCTGTTTTCCGGCATCAATGTCGGCGGCAACCGCATCGTCAAAATGGCGGAGCTGAAGTCGTTCTTCGAAAGCCTCGGCTTCGGCGATGTCGCGACCTATGTGCAGAGCGGCAATGTCGTCTTCCGGGCGAAGAAGGGCGATGCGGCGGCGCTGACCAAGCAACTGGAAGCGGCCTTCGAAAAGAAATGGGGTTTTAATTCGCGCATCATGGTGCGCGATCTCTCCTGGTTCGAACGGCTGGTGAGCGAAAATCCCTATCCGGAAGCGGCCGCCGACCACACCAAGCTGCATGCCTATGCGCTGGAGCGTGAGCCGACCGCCGACGAGGTGGCGCGGCTGGCCGAGAAATGCACCGGCCCCGAGCGCTTCGAGGTCAAGGGAGACGTGCTCTATCTCAGCGCGCCGGACGGGCTCGGCAAATCCGTGTTTGCCAATCTCATCCCACGCACATTGAAGGTGCCGGGCACGGCGCGCAATTGGCGCAGCGTCCTGGCTTTGCTCGAAATGGCCGGCCAGGCCGGCGCGAAATAAGGGTTACGCCGCAGCAGGCTTCCACTCGAAGGTCAGTTCCTCGCGGAAGGCAAAGCGTTTGATGTGATCGGCAACGACGCTTTCCAGGCGCTCCAGCGATCCGCCTTCATCGGTCGATACCGTGATGTGCAGCGCAACTGCATCGGCATCCATGACGGTGCGGCCGAGCGACAGATCGATGCTGCCGTGGCTCGGGTCGAACTCGACGGGAAATTTGTGTGCCCAGTGTTTGCATAGCTGCTGCAGGTAGCGGCTGGCGTGTTCGGTGGCGACATCGGCATGGCTGGACGGCATGAAGGCTTTCTCCTGAAAGCTTGGAGCGCTGGCGGTCGGCTGGGCGCGATATTCGGCTAGATAGGTGGCCTTGCGCAAAACGGCAAAGGCGGCCGGCTTTTGCCCCGACCGCCTCGCTTCAACATGGCGTGATCGCTACCAGGTGCCGGTGTTGGGCATCGAGGCCCAGGGCTCGGCCTTGGGCTTGGGCGGTCCCTTCTGCAGCAGCTCGAAAGAGATGCCGTCCGGCGACTTGACGAAGGCCATGTTGCCGTCGCGCGGCGGACGGTTGATGACGACGCCATTGTCCATCAAATGCTGGCAGGTCGCGTAGATGTCGTCGACCTCATAGGCGAGGTGGCCGAAATTGCGGCCGCCCTTATACTCTTCCGGATCCCAATTGTAGGTCAATTCGATCAGCGGCGCCTTGTCGTCGATGCCGCTCTGTTCGTCTTCCGAGGCAGCGAGGAAGATCAGCGTGAAGCGGCCTTGCTCGTTTTCGTAGCGCCGCACTTCCTTCAGGCCGAGCTTGTTGCAGTAGAAATCGAGCGATTGATCGACGTTTGCGACGCGGACCATTGTGTGCAGATAGCGCATG
>JAEKLU010000094.1 GCA_019509685.1 Mesorhizobium sp.
ACTGACGGCACGGCCGCCTTCGGCATTGCTGTCGAGGGGATCGGTCTCGGCATGCGGCTCGGCTCCGGGCGCATAGGCCCAGGCGATGCTCTGCGCGATCAGCCGCCGGACGCCCGTCGCCTTCGCCGCGTCGACCAGATTGCGGGTGCCCTCATCGCGGACATGCGCATTCCTTGTGATCGCCTCGGCCATACGTGACGGATCGAGCCCAGCCGGCAGGTCGGTGAGCTGATGGATGGCGATCTGCGGCCTGGCGGCCATCACCGCGTCACGCAACCCTGCCGCATCGAAGACATCGACCACCACTGGATCCGCGCCAAGCGCACGCAACTCTTCGGCCTTCGCCGCCTGCCTTGTCGAGGCGGTCACCTGATGGCCGGCCGCGAGAAGCTGCGGGATCAGGCGGCGGCCGATCGCACCCGAGGCTCCGGCAAGAAAAATACGCTTGCCCATCGTCTTTCGCTCCTTGCTGCGATAATATCAGAGTACGAACAACATATAAGAGCACTGATATCATGCGCAAGAGGAATCCGACCATTCCAGCTCCCGGAGAAGGCAAGCGCGGCGAGCAAGGCTATCTCGGCTATCTGCTGCGACAGGCGGCCGGCGCCTATCGGCTGAAGGTGGAACGGGCACTTGACGAGTTCGGCGTAACGCAGGCGCAGTTTGCGGCGCTCACCATGATTTCGGCTTATCCTGGTCTATCCAACGCCGACCTTGCCCGGCTCGCGGTGCTGACGCCGCAGACGGTGAGCGTAATCGTCGGCAATCTGGAGAAAGCCGGCTCTCTCGTTCGTACGCCGCATGCCATCCATGGCCGCATCCAGCATCTCGACCTCTCCGACAGCGGCCGTGCCTTGCTGAAAAAATGCCGTGAGCGGGTCTACAGGCTGGAGGGAGACTTGGCCGCGGGGCTTTCCGCCGCCGATGAACGCGCGGTGCGGCGTTGGCTGGTCAACGTTGCGGCCGCGGAGGCGACGCAGACGTAGTCAGCTAACTGTCAAGTCGGCGCGCCGCCATCCGTTTCGTGGAGCGTGAGCTTGCGATCGCTGATGCCAAGTGCTGCCCAGCTCGCGCGCCATTCGGCAATATGCGCCGACTTGAAATGCGCATCGAGCGCGGAGCGATCGCTCCATGCCTCCGAAACACGGATAAGCCCTGGGTCGAGTACGTCCTGCGCATAGGAATAATCGAGGCAGCCGGGCTCGGCGCGGCTTGCCGAGATCATCCGTTCCATTACCGGCTTTGCCTGTTCGAGCCTGTCGGGCGGCAGCCGGACCGTGCCGATGATCAGCAGCATGCGATTTGCCTTTCAGGTGAGCCCAGGTCAGGGTCCGTAACCACTCTCCCACCTTCGCGCAAGCTTGGCCGGTTACGGTCGAAGGCCTGCCCTGCGTGGCGGCTGTGGATTTGGGGACGATATGGCGATCAGCGAAACACTTGCGCCCGGCGCGGTAGCCAAGAACGGCCGCGACGTCTTCTTCGCGCTCGGCATCGTCATCATCCTGGCCGTGCTGTTCCTGCCGATCCCGGCTTTCCTTATCGATATCGGCCTCGCCTTCTCGATCGCGCTGTCGGTGCTGATCCTGATGGTGGCGCTGTGGATCCAGCGTCCGCTGGATTTCTCGTCCTTCCCGACGGTGCTGCTGATTGCCACCATGCTCAGGCTGTCGCTCAACATCGCCACCACGCGTATGATCCTGTCGCACGGCAATGAAGGCACGCACGCCGCCGGCTATGTCATCAGTGGGTTCTCCAAGCTGGTGATGTCGAGCGACTTCGTCATCGGCCTCATCGTCTTCATGATCCTGATCGTGGTGAACTTCATCGTCATCACCAAGGGCGCCACCCGTATCGCCGAGGTCGGCGCGCGCTTCACCCTGGACGCCATTCCCGGCAAGCAGATGTCGATCGACGCCGACCTGTCCGCCGGCATGATCGACGACAAGACGGCGCAGCTGCGCCGCCGCGAGCTGGAGGAAGAATCCTCCTTCTTCGGTTCGATGGACGGCGCCTCGAAATTCGTGCGCGGCGATGCCATCGCCGGCCTTATCATCACCGCCATCAACATCGTCGGCGGCATCGCCATCGGCTACATCAGGCACGGCATGGGCCTCGGCCAGGCGGCCGACGTCTTCATCAAGCTGTCTGTCGGCGACGGCCTCGTCACCCAGATCCCGGCGCTGATCGTCTCGCTTGCCGCCGGCATGCTCGTCTCCAAGGGCGGCACGCGCGGCTCGACCAACCAGGCGGTGTTCGGCCAGCTCGGCGCGCATCCGCGCGCGCTCTATGTCGCGGCCTCGCTGCTGGTCGTGCTCGGCCTGATGCCTGGCCTGCCGCTGTTCCCGTTCTTTGCGCTTGCCGGCGGCATGGCAGCTCTCGGCTACATCATTCCGCTGCGTGCCAACCGCGCGATTGCCGCCGCCGAGGCGGTGAAAACCCAGGAGAAGGCAAACAAGGTCGAAGAGGAAAAGAACTCGGTCAAGGCATCGCTCGCCACCGCCGAGATCGAGCTCCTGATCGGCAAGCAGCTCTCGACCAGGCTTCTGGTGGCGCATCAGGAACTGGTGTTCCGCATGTCGAAGATGCGCAAGAAATTCGCCCAGCAATACGGCTTCGTGGTGCCCGAAATTCGCGTCGCCGACGACTACGCCATCCCGCCGAAGAGCTACCAGATCAAGGTCCACGGCACGGTGGTCGCCGAATATCAGATGCGCGTCGGCGAGGTCATGGTGCTGCTTGGAACGCGCGGCGTGCCGGAGATCCCCGGCGAGGAAATCCGCGAGCCGGCCTTCGGCATGCGTGCCTATTCCGTGCTCGAGACCTTTTCCGAGGATCTGAAGCGCGAGAACTTCACCTTCGCCGACAACATGTCGGTGCTGCTCACCCATCTGTCGGAAGTCATCCGCAACAACCTGCCGCAGCTTCTGTCCTACAAGGACATGAAGGCGTTGCTCGAGCGGCTGGACCCGGAATATCGCAAGCTCGCCGACGAGATCTGCACCTCTCACATCTCCTATCCTGGTCTGCAGGCGGTGCTGAAGCTTTTGCTGGCCGAGCGCGTGTCGATCCGCAATCTGCATCTGATCATCGAGGCCATCGCCGAGATCGCGCCGCATGTGCGCCGCACCGAGCAGATCGTCGAGCATGTGCGCATCCGCATGGCGCAGCAGATCTGCGGCGATCTTTCCGAAGGCGGCATGCTAAAAGTGCTGCGCCTCGGCAACCGCTGGGACCTCGCCTTCCACCAGAGCCTCAAGCGCGACGCCAAGGGCGAGGTGCGCGAGTTCGACATCGACCCGCGTCAGCTCGAGGAATTCGGCCAGGACGCCACCAAGGCGATCCGCAAGCATCTCGAGGCCGGCGAGCGCTTCGTGCTGGTGACGGCGCCCGACGCGCGGCCTTATGTGCGCATGATCATCGAACGGCTGTTCACCACGCTGCCGGTGCTCAGCCACGTCGAGATCGCCAAGGGCGTCGAGATCAAGGTGCTCGGGACGATCTCGTGAACGCACTCTCGCAAGGCGTCGTGATCGCCGCCTTCCTGGCCTTCTGCCGCATCGGCGCCTGCTTCATGTTGATGCCGGGACTGTCGAGCGCGCGCGTGCCGCTGCAGATCCGCCTGTTTGTCTCGCTCGCCGCGACCGGCGGCCTGCTCGCCTTCCTGTGGGACAAGATCTTTCCCTATGTCGATGCGCGCCCGCAGATCCTGGCGCCGATGATCGTCTCCGAGCTGCTGGTCGGCGGGCTGATCGGCGCCATGACCAGGCTCTACATGGAAGCGCTGCGCTTCATGGGCTCGGCCATCGCCATGCTGATCGGCTATGGCGGTTCAGGCGGCCCGGCGATCGAGGAGCCCGAACCGCAGGCCGCGCTTGCCGCCATCATCTCGTTTTCGGCGCTGCTTTTGCTGTTCGTCTTCGACTTCGACCATGAGATCATCCGGGCGCTCGTCGCCTCCTACACGGTGGCGCCGGTCAACGTGTTCTTCAATCCGCAGGCCGCCCTCGTCGACGTCACCGACACCGTGTCCGACGCCTTCTTCCTGGTCATCCGCCTCGGCAGTCCGTTCGTCGCCTATGCCATCCTGGTCAACATGACCATCGGCTTCGTCAACAAGCTGACGCCGCAGATCCCGGTCTATTTCATCTCGCTGCCCTTCGTCATCGCCGGCGGCCTGATCATGTTCTATTTCGCCATCGGCACCTTGCTGACGCTCTTCGTCGACGGCTTCGTCGACCTTACGCTGGCCAGATAGGCCAATGACCGCGCGCAAGGACCGCCTGAAGAAACTGGTCAAGGTGCAAGAGCAGTTGCAGGCCTTGCACGAAACCCGCCATGCCGGTTTCCTCGCCGGCGCCGCCAAGGCGGAATCGGAGGCCAAGGACCTGATCGAGCACTTCGACACCGAGGCCTCGCTGGGCAGCCTCTTTCCGGAAATCTACCATCGCCGCATCACCGACGCGCTCGGCCGCCAGAAGAAGAACCTGGAGGATGCCCAGCAGGAAGCAACGCTGGTCGCTACCGCGACGGCGCGCACCAACATGGTCGAGCGCGCCTACAAGGACGTCCGCCGCCGCGACGAACGCGAACGCTCCGACCGCGAACGGCTCGATCTGATCATGCAGAAGCGGCAGGAAAACTCGTAGATCCGTGCCTGGAATGTGACGTCTATGGCGCCGCCCTCAGGCACGTCGAACAGGTCGAGCCCATCCAACACAATGGCCTCGAACGCGTGGCCGATATCGTCGATCCATTCGCGGAACGTTTCCTTGTCAGCGGTTGCCAACACTCTGGTGTCATCGGGCGGACGATAGTGGCGTTGAGTTTTCCGCCCGAGATTGGCGAACGGCTCAGTGCTTTGTCGACTGCACATAAATCGCCCAAGCCACCGCTACTGCGCGCAAGCCTGCCACAAGCTTGTTCAGTCATTGTGCGGACGACAAAACCGACAAAGGGCGGACTTTCGTGGCCATTTCCCCACCCAGCGACATCGTCATGGACGTTGCCCGCGCGGCGGAGCCGGCCGATATCGAGGCCGCGCGGGCAGCGCTTGCCAAACGAGCAAACGGCACCGCGGCGCCGTTCTCGGTCGATCCATCCGCTACGGTCGATGCCGGTTCGGTGCTGTCCCGCGCCACCGCCGACAAGGCGGAAGCGGCAAATCCGGCAAAGAAGTTCCAGCGCTTCGAGGCGATGGTGCTGACGACCTTCATCCAGAACATGATGCCCAAGGATACCGAAGGCGTTTACGGCACCGGGCTGTCCGGCGACATGTGGAAGTCGCAGTTGGCCGAGAAGGTTGCCGATGTCATGGCCGCCCATGGCGGCATCGGCATCGCCAAATCGATGCTGGCCGACCATTATATCGACGGCAAGCGAAAAGTGCCGGTCGGCCCCGTTGCCGGCGGACCGCAGAAGACCGAGATCGACCAGCAGACCAGACTTTCGACCTCGATGGTCGAACAGCTCGAGCGCAAGGCCGCGCGGTCGATCACCGGTGACGACACAACCATAAAAACGGATATCAAGATCTAGGGACCTACATGGCCGACCAAACGGACCTTTCCAACCTGCCTGCACCGACCCCCGCAACGGAGGCGCCGGTCGTGTCCGCACGACCCGGCAACCTCGCCGCCATCATCGGCCGCATCGAGCAAGCGGTGGAGGAGGAAACGGCCGGTATCCGCAGCGGAGTGAGTTACGACCTCAAGGCCTCGAACGCCCGCAAGAGCCGGTATCTCTATGAGCTGAACCGCGCGTTGAAGGGCGCCAACGAGATCGAATTCCTCGAGCAGCATCGCGAAGGCCTGATGCGGCTGCGCCAGAAGCTGGCGAAGAACGAGGCGGCGATCCTTGCCCACCTCAACGCCGTCAACGAGGTCGCCACGCTTCTGAAGAACGCCATCCAGCGCGCCGACACCGACGGCACCTATTCGGTGGGCGAGTTTGGCATGGCGCGAGCCTGATTGAGATGATCGAGGCGCAAGGAAAGCTCGGGTGATCAAGTTCATCGCCGCCGCGCTGTGGATCTGCGCCGTGACGCTGGGCGCGGTGTTCTATTCTTTCCAGGCGGCCGGCGAGCGCGGCGTCGGCGAAACGCCGAA
>JAEKLU010000095.1 GCA_019509685.1 Mesorhizobium sp.
AACGCCGAAAACATTTTTCTGTGGTCCGGCCACAATTACGCATGGGAGATCGTCCATCAGCTCGCAATCCCCGCCGAGCAGGGTGTCGTGCGCATCGGCATTGCGCATTACAACACGGCGGCGGAAATCGAGGAGACGCTGGAAAGCGTGCATCGCGTGATCGCGATGCTGCGGCAACAGCGGTGAGCTATTATCCATGTTTGCCGCCGAAGCCGGTCAGAAACGCGGTGAGGTTGTCGCCGAGCGCATCGCAGAGGTAGCCGCCTTCCTGGACGATGACCGTCGGCAGGTGGAGCCCGGCGATGGCTTCGCCGATGCGCGAGAAACCGGGCGTCGTCACCGAAAGTCCGCCGAACGGGTCGCCTTCGAAGGCATCGAGCCCAAGCGCGACCACCAGCGCTTCAGGGGCGAAGGCGCGGATGCGCTGAAAGGCTGTGGCAAGCGCTTCGAGAAACGCGGCGTCGGCGGATTTGCGCGGCAGCGGCAGGTTGAAATTGTAGCCGAGGCCCGGGCCTTCGCCACGCTCGTCGGCATGGCCCCAGAAGAACGGATAGAAGCGCACCGGATCGGCATGCAGCGAGACGGTGAGCACATCCGGCCGCGTATAGAAGATGCCTTGCGTGCCGTTGCCGTGATGCAGGTCGACATCGAGGATCGCGACGCGCGTAGCGTTTTTCCGCAGCACTTGCGCGGCAACCGCCGAATTGTTGATGAAGCAGAAGCCACCGGCGACATCGGCGAAAGCATGGTGGCCGGGCGGGCGGCAGAGCGCGTAGGCGGCAGGCGCGCCGGCCATCACGGCCTCCGCGGCCTCTACCGCGCTCCAGGCGCTCCAGAGCGCGCTGTCCCAGGTTTCGGCTGAGATCGGGCAGGCGGTGTCGGCCATGTGGTAGCCGGCCTGGCCGACCGCCGAGGCCGGATAGGAGCCGCCTCGGGCAATCGGATGGATGTTGGGGATGACTT
Source organism: Mesorhizobium sp. (assembly GCA_019509685.1). Next base: position 964 of record JAEKLU010000095.1, read on the forward strand.
CCGCCGAGGCGCCTTCGATGCGCTGCCAGCGCGCGAAAATATGCTCGAGGAAGTCGAGATATTCAGGCGTGTGCACGGCCGCGATCGGTCCAAAACCATGATTCCCTGGACGTTCGACCGTCAAACCCGCAGATCTTGCGCCGGCTAACAATCTTTCGATCCGCTCCGGCTTTTCCGGGTTCGGCTGCGGCGCGCCGCTGGATAGGAAAGCCTTTGGGTCGTGGCGTTTCTGCTCTTCGGCATAGAAGGCTTTCATCGTCATTCCTCCGGGGCGTCGGCAAAAGCGAAGAAGGCGTCGCCAACGATTTTTTGCACCTGCTCGTAGTTCGCCCAGCCGATGCCCAGTCGTTCATAGAAGGCCTTGGCGGTCTCGTTGTCGGTGTCGACGGAGAGCCGCAGATAAACGCCGCCCGCCGCGCGGCAATCCTTCGCCACGCGCCGCAGCAGCTTCTCGCCGATGCGGCGGCCGCGGAATCGGTCCTCGACATAGAGATCCTGGATATAGACGCCAGGGCGTCCCATCCAGGTCGAGAATACAGGGAAATGCACGCAAAGGCCTGCAAACTCGCCGTCGACCTCGGCAATCAGCGTCGAGAAGGCCGGCCTCTCGCCGAAACCGTAGCGGCGGAGGTCTTTCGCCGTCGATTTGATCTCCTGGTGGCCGCCGATGTGAGCGCCTAGGCGCAGCAGAGCGGCATAGATGGTTTCGACGTCGTCGATGGTGCCTGGTCGCAGAACGGTATCGGCGGTTGGGGTTTTCTGTGGCATCGATCAAGCCACGTTTGGATCGGATCGGGTCAAGAGATCATCAAGCTCGTCGATCTGGTCCTCCGAGAAGACGCGGATGCCGTTCTCTTCCAGCAACGCGGTGGTTGTGCCGCGACCGGATATGCGGCTTCCGGAAAAACTCCCGTCATAGATGAAGCTGCTGCCGCAAGACGGACTGCCGTCGGTCAGGACGGCGAAGCGGCATCCGGTTTCGCGCGCGAGGTCGAGCGCAAGCTCTCCGGCCTCACGGTAAAGCGCAGTCACATCTCCACCGGTTCGCTCGATCACCTGACCACCACCTCGCAGCACCGAATGGCCGTCGCCCGAACCTTGGATCTCGGCCGGAGGACGCGGCGTGGAGAAGCCGGCCGCAACCTCCGGGCAAATCTGCACGATCCGGCCCTCGGACCGCCAGCGCGACAGCACGGGATGGTCATTGAGCCGGTATGAGCCATTGTAGCGCACCTTGCTGCCAAGCAGGCATGCCGAGATGAGTATCCTTTCCATGCCTCCTCCTTGCGCGGCCTTAGCGATTGACCGGCAGGTCAAGTTCGGCGGCAAGCGCTTCTAGCGTGTCGCCAAGCACCGCGATGATCTCACCGATCTGGTCGCGGGTCGTGATCAACGGCGGGCAGACCATGAAATTGTCGCTTATCGGTCCGCCGCGAACGCGCCGCGAGTAGACGATCAGCCCGCGCTCAAAGGCCAGATCGATGAGCCGCAGATTGGCGTTGAGGTTTTGAGGCAATGGCGTCCTGGCCACGGGATCGGCGTAGAGTTCGGCGCCCATGAACAGGCCCTTGCCCCGCACATCGGCCACGAAAGGAAAGCGACCGGATAGGGCTTCGAGCTCGCTCCGCAGCACCTCGCCCATGGCGGCGGAATTCTCGACCAGGCCGAGGCGGTCGACCTCGCCAAGAACGGCAACGCCCGCCGCGCAAGCCACTGGGCTGCCGCCGTAGGTGTGGCCATGCAGGAACCCGCCCGCTTCGACAACCGGTCCCACGATCCTCTCAGTCGCGGCCAGCGCGCCGAGCGGCGCATAGCCCGAGCTCAGCCCTTTCGACAGCGCGACGATATCCGGCCGGCAGGACCAGTGGTCACCGCCGAGGAACTTGCCGGTACGGCCAATGCCGGTCATCACCTCGTCATGGATAAGCAGGATGCCGTGGCGATCGCAGATTTCGCGGATGCGGGGAAAATAGCTATCGGGCGGGACAAGTGCTGCGGTCGCGGCGCCGCCGATCGGCTCCATGATGAAGGCGAGAACGCTTTCTGGCCCTTCCTCCAGGATTTTTTCCTCAAGCATATCCGCATAGCGGATGCCGCGCTGTTCCATCGACAGATTGTCGTGGTCGCGATGGATAAACGGGGCCGGCACCAGCGGCATGGGCCGGCCGACAGTGTCGAATGTCTTGGTCAGGACATCATCGCCGGTGACGGCAAGCGCGCCGAGCGTGATGCCGTGATAAGATGGCATGCGCCCGATGATTTTCCAGCGCTTCTCCTGACTTGTCGCCACCGCCCATTGGCGCGCGAGCTTGATACAGGCCTCGACCGCTTCGGAACCGCCGGAGACGAAATAAATCCGGTCGAGGCCGTTCGGAAGCCGGTCGGCCAGGCTTCGCGCCAGCGCGACGGCCGGTTCGTTTTCGAACTGAAAGATGTAAGCGAAGCTGACGCGGTCTAGCTGCCGCTTCATCGCATCGATGACGTTGCGATTGCCGTGTCCGACATTGACGTTCACCGCGCCGCTCGAGCCATCAATGTAGCGGCGGCCGGCCTTGTCCCACAGATAGATGCCGTCGGCGCGGTCCACCATCGGCTGAGGCCGGCGTGTGAAATGGAAAAGGTTCGGTCGGCGGTCGGCGTCGATGGTCTGCACAGCGCTCATTCAACCCCTCTTGTCGCGGCCCAGATAGCGGTCGAGAACATTTTTCGTCACGCGTTCGACCATCGGATCCTGCCTTAGCAGGCCGGCGACCCATTCGCAGCTTCCAGCGTGGAACACCTCGCCCTTGCCGCGCGGAAAGTTGACGATCATGCCATTGCCGCGCTTGACCTTGTCGAGGTTGGCGTCGCTCGCCTCGCCGAACAATGTCTCGGCGGTGAAGCGGCCGTCCTCGTCGGTGAGGAACTGGTCCTCGATCGGGATGTCGGCGCTTTCCTCAACCTGGCTCGCCATGCCGACGGCAAGCACCTGCAATCCGTTGGGCGCGCCGCTGTCGGATGTCGGGTAGGGCAGGCCGCCGCGGATCTCGAAATCGAGGCCGTCGACCTCATAACCATAGACATGGCTGTCGGCGCCGAGCAGGTCGCCATAATAGACGCCGGTGCCGGCGAAGGCCCAGTGCTCCGGACGGTAGACCGGGAAGCCACGCACGCCGCGCGGCGCGCAACCGCCCCAGCCGGCATAGACCCCTCTTGTGGCGTTGAGGCCGAAGGTGGCGCTGCCGGGACGGCCGATCTCGGGCGCTTCCCAGGAATTGGTGGCGCGGGTCACGTCGCCGCCGCGATAGGCGGGATCCTCGGCCCGAGCGCGATATTTGTAGCAGACCTGCCGGCGGCCTTCGTCCTCCAGCCTGGTCTGCCACATGAAATTGCCGGCAAAGCGCGCCGCATGGCCGCCGCGTTCGACGTAGTTGTCGACCGCATCGCGCATTTCCCAGGTCCAGTATTCGTCATGGCCGACGAAGACGACGCAGTCATAGCCTTCGAGGATTTCGGGCGAAAAATGCAGATCGTGCTGGCTGGCGAGATCGATGGCATAGCCTTCGCGCTCGGCGAAGCGGAAGAGATGGTTGTCATAGCTCGCCCAGCCGGAAGAGGCGTATTTCTTCGAATGTCCAGTGGCGAAAGCCCATTCCATATGCGGATAGCGCGGCACGGTCTTTGGCGGCACCGCCACCTCCAACGGCACGCGCGGCGCATCCTTGGGCAGCACGGCGAAGCCACGGCACCAGGGACGCTGCGTCGACACCATTGTGGCGTACTGGTCGCGCTTCGGGCCGGTGATACCCTGGTAGTGGTTGGAGCCGCCCCAGGTGTTGTAGGCGAGCCAGGTCCCGGTCGCCGCGACCTGCAGCAGGCGGCCGGGCTTCCTGCCCGGCAGCGGCGCGACGATGAAAAGGTGATGACTGAGGATTAGCTTGCCGTCCCGGCCATCGGCCGTGAGCGTTATCCGGTAGGCGCCGGACGGCCAGTCGGCCTCGACGCGGAACTCGAACGAGGCTTGCCAGCCGCAGCCTTCCACCGAGCATTGGTCCGGCGTGTCCTGCCAGCGCGCCGACAGGCCGGTTTTTTCAAAGACTTTGGTCTCGACGCCGCCGTCACGGAAGATGGCGATGCTGTATTGCAGCGCCGTCGCGCTGACATGCAGCGTCACCGTCTCGCCCGGACGGTAGGAAAAGCGGTCGCTGTAGCACCAGATTTCGCCACGCTCGCCATCCATCCCCGGCCATTCGTAATAATGGCCTCGCACCGCCTCGCGGCGCTGCTCGGGCGTCAGCCCGAAATCGGGGAATTCGGTCGGCAACAGCGTCAAGGAACACCTGAAACGGAGAGGCCGCCATTGAGACCATTGGCCGGCCAAAGGGTCAAATGGAAACGATCGGGCCAGCAATTGCTCAGCCGCCCTTGGCCATACCGGCCAAAGCGACTATTTCAGGTGAGGCGGTATTTTCCGCCTTGGGAGCGGGCATGCTAAGAGTGCAGAAGGTCAAGGTCGACGACATCTATGTGCCGACGGCGCGCAAGAAGACGCTGCACCCCGAAACGGTCCGCCAGCTTGCCGAGGATATCCTCGAGAACGGCCTGAAGACGCCGATCCAGGTGCGCCACGACGGCAAGCGCCATATCCTCGTCGAAGGGTTGCATCGGCTGGAAGCCGCCAAATGGCTGGGCGAGACCGAAATCGACGCTTATCTCGTCCAGGCCAAGCGCCACTAGCTTCTCTCAACCTCCTGATCCCACTGGGTTTTTCGCGAATGCCGCAAATTTCTTTGCGGGCCGTGTCGGCACGAGCTCTGTCGCAGCGTCCTTGGGGTATTCCACCTGGAGGAGACTCCAATCCCCAAAACCCTGTTTTTCGCCGTTCTTGCTTCCGCCGTGGCCCTGGTGGCCACGCCAAGCGCCAAATCCGAAGAGGTAAAGCCAGCCATGACCACCGCTCAGAACAAAGCGCCCGCAAAACCGGAGAAATCCGGCCTTCTGCCGATCGACGGCCTGAATTACTATTACGCCGTCTACGGCAAGGGCGAGCCGCTGCTCCTGCTGCATGGCGGTCTCGGTTCGACCGATATGTTCGCGCCGATCCTGCCGAAGCTCGCCGAGCATCGCACGGTGATCGCCGTC
>JAEKLU010000387.1 GCA_019509685.1 Mesorhizobium sp.
GACTTGCCCTCGTCGAACATGCGGTAGCAGCATTCGACGCCCTCCTCGGTCAGCTTGCCTTCGGGCGTCTTGTTGTGCGGGTTGGCTGGATCGAACTTTTCGACCTGCTCCTCGACCAGACCCTTCAGGCGCTGCAGGTCGGCCTCGATGCTGGCAATGAGGTCGAGAACGGGTTTCGCGTCGAATGCGTGCGGCGGTTTTTTGTCCGTCATCCCTTGGGTTCCTTCGATTTTGGCTGTTGCCGTCTATATAGGCAAACATTCGGCAATAATGAAGAGGCGCTGGATCAACCATTCGGGAGCAATCCGCCTTGCCGGCAATTGACGTCCGGCGGCTGAAATCTTAGTTTAGAACAATTCTAAACTAGAGTGATACCATCATGCTTTCCCGTGTTTTCGGCTTCGGCCGCCGCTCCTTCGATTCGCTCTCGGAGCAGGAGATCCTGGCCCTGGCAATCTCGTCCGAAGAGGATGACGGGCGCATCTACCGCGCCTATGCGGATGGCCTGGCCGACGACTTTCCGCAATCGGCGAAGCTGTTCGAGGCGATGGCCGAGGAGGAGGACGGCCACCGCGATTCGCTCATCGAGCTTTACCGCAGGCGCTTCGGCGAGCGCATCCCGCTGATCCGGCGCGAGCATGTGAGGGGCTATTTCGAGCGCAAGCCCGACTGGCTGGTGAAGCCGCTCGGCATCGAGCATGTGCGGCGCCAGGCCGAGGCGATGGAGCAGCAGGCCTATCGTTTCTATGTCGCGGCGGCCAGGCGAACCACGGACGCCTCGACGCGCAAGTTGCTCGATGAGCTTGCCGTGGCCGAGCAGAGCCATGAGAGTTCGGCGCATCAACTGGAGCAGGAACATGTGCCGGGCACGGTCAAGGTCGAGGAGGCGACGGCCGAGCAGCGCCAGTTCATCCTGACCTATGTGCAGCCGGGACTGGCCGGGCTTATGGACGGGTCCGTGTCGACGCTGGCGCCGATCTTCGCCGCGGCCTTTGCCACGCATGACACCTGGCAGACACTGCTGGTCGGACTTGCCGCTTCGATCGGCGCCGGCATTTCGATGGGGTTCACCGAAGTTGCTTCCGATGACGGCAAATTGTCGGGGCGCGGCTCGCCGATCAAGCGCGGACTGACGGTTGGCCTGATGACGACGCTGGGCGGGCTCGGCCACGCGCTGCCCTATCTCATCCCGCAATTCTGGACGGCGACGGCGGTGGCCGCGGTGGTCGTGTTCTTCGAACTCTGGGCCATCGCCTTTGTCCAGAACCGCTACATGCAGACTCCGTTCTGGCGCGCCGCCTTCCAGGTGGTGCTCGGCGGCGCGCTGGTGTTCGGCGCGGGGGTGCTGATCGGGAATGCCTAGCCGTTCACGGCTCTGCTGTCCTGGGGCGCCTCTTCCCTCTCCGTCAGCCCGTAGTCGCGCACGACATGGGCGATGCGGAGCCTGTAGCCAGCAAAGATGCCGCCGCGTCCGGCCTGCTGCGCCTGGCGGTGCTCCTCGGTGTTGCGCCAGGCCTTCACCGCTTCCTCGTCGCGCCAGAAGGACAGCGAGAGCACCCGCTTCGGGTCGACGAGGCTCTGGAAGCGCTCGATCGAGATGAAGCCGTCGATGCCGTCGAGCAGCGGCCGAAGCTCGGCGGCGATGCCGAGATAGGCATCGCGCTTGCCCTCGGCCGGTTCGACCTCGAAGATCACTGCGAT
>JAEKLU010000096.1 GCA_019509685.1 Mesorhizobium sp.
TTCAGAATTGCGGAAATTTCCGCGGCGCGGATGTCCATCAGCCGACCTCTTTCAGTGCAAGCTTGAGCGAATTGAGTTTGGTTTTGAGCGACGTATCGATCTGGCGCGAGCCCATCTTGACGATCAGCCCGCCGAGCAGTGACGGATCGACGGTAATCGCGATGGTCACGTCCTTGCCGGCGATGCTCTTCAGCGTCGCCTTGAGTTCGGTCTGCTGCGCGGCCGTCAAATCATGCGCCGAAGTGACCTCGGCGGACGCCTCGCCGCGGTGCTCGGCGGCGATCTGGCGGAATGCCTTGATCATGCCTGGCACCGCGAACAGGCGGCGGTTGCGGGCAACGACGCGCAGGAAATTGCCGACCAGGCCGGTGATCCCGGCCTTGTCGGCGATCGTCGCGATCGCCTTGGCCTGCTCCTCGCTGGAGAATACCGGGCTGTTGATCAGGCGGCCGAGATCGGAGCTGCCGTTGAGCATTGCCTCAAAGCCATTGAGGTCGGCTTCAACCTTGGCAACGGAATTTTCCTGCAGCGCGAGATCAAACAGCGAGCCTGCATAGCGCTCTGCGACAGCTGAGATTGGCGATGACGATTGGGCCACGGACCGTCTTTTCTCTTGTCTGACAGGCCGCAGATTGTTGGCGCGAGCAAAAACTCTGGCTAAATCTTTGACCTTACTGCAATTTTTCAATGCACGGAGATGCGGCTTCCGCTATCCCCGGCCGAAAGTCGATTGCCGTCTAGCACAGGCTTTTTAAGACCGCAATGCATCCTCCGGCATGCTTTTCAGGCACTTTTGTCGCATCAGGCTACAGAGTCCAGCCCGCGCGGCGGATTAGTCAATGAATCAGGGCAAAAAGCCGAAGGCGAAGGCAAGCGGCAACGCCGCGAGCGCCAGCTCGACGACGATCGAAACCCAGTTGAAGGGCGTGTTGGCGCCATCCGACATCATCGACAACAGCCGGCCGAAGGCGGTGAACAGCCAGGAGAAGCCGAGCGCCATGTAAAGCAGCGGCTGCGCCAAAAGGATGCAGCACAGGCTGACGCCGAGATAGAAGCCCGACATACGGCCACGTCCCTCGGCGATCGCCGCCGCTTTCTCCGGCCTCGGCTGCAAGCGCAGCACGCGGAAGGCAAGCCCCGGCGCCAGGAACAGGAACAGGCCGAGCGCCAGGGTGACGACGGCGCTCGACCATGCCAGCCATTCGCCCTGGCTTGCCGGCCACGGAAACGCAAAATCCATCTGTCCCCCTCGTCAATTCTTGTTTTGAATTGCGAGGCATTCTAGCGGAGGAAAAACGCCGCGCCAGATGGTCGCGGACACATTAGACGTCGCGCATCAGGACAGCGCGAAATCGACCGCGGCCTCGGCATGGATACGCGTCGTGTCGAACACCGGAATGTCGAAATCGCGCTCCCCGATCAGCATGGTGATCTCGGTGCAGCCCATGATGACGCCGTCCACCCGCTCGTCGCGCCGCATGCGGCCGACCTCGGCGACATACGCTGCGTGCGAATCGGGCTTGACGATGCCCTGGCAAAGTTCGTCGTAGATCACCCTGTGCACCATGTCCCGACCGGCCGGGCCGGGCACTATCGGCTCAAGGCCGTATTTGTCGGCCAGCCGTCCCTTGTAGAAATCCTGCTCCATGGTGAAGCGCGTGGCGAGCAGCGCCGGACGCCGGACACCGGCTTCCACGACAGCACGGCCCGTCGCGTCGGCGATGTGGATGAGCGGGATCGATATCGCAGCCTGCACGTCGTCGGCCAGCTTGTGCATCGTGTTGGTGCATATCAGCAGACCTTCGGCGCCACCCGCCTCCAGCCTGCGCGCCGCCTCCACCAGAAGGGCGCCGGCGCCCTGCCAGTCGCCCGCATGCTGCCGTTCGGCGATCTCGGCGAAATCGAACGACCACAACAGGAGCTTCGCCGAATGCAGCCCGCCGAGCCGCTCGCGCACGATCTCGTTGAGCAGGCGATAATAGATCGCCGTCGATTCCCAGCTCATGCCGCCGATGAGGCCAAGGGTTTTCATGCGTGGGTGCTCCTTTGGACTGCTCGGGAGCTTATAGGAAGCTCTGCGGGTCGATGTCGACCTGAACACGCACCGAGCCGCGCAGCTTCGGTCCTTCGGCCAGCATGGCGCGAATGAAGCCTTGCATGTCGGCGCGCCGCTCGCCCTGGATCAGCAGGCGGAAACGATGACGGCCGCCGAGCAGCGACAGCGGCGCCTCGGCCGGGCCGAGCACGAACAGGTCCGAAGCCTGGGGGGCGGCACGCCGCAAGGCGCGCGCATGGCTCTCGGCCTCGCCCCGTGTCGCGGCGCTGATGATGATGCCGGCGAGCCGACCGAAGGGCGGCAGTGCGGCCCGTTCGCGCTCGGTGATCTCGCGCTCGTAAAAAGCCTCCGAATCGCCGGAGACGATCGCCCGCATCACCGGATGTTCAGGCTGGTAGGTCTGCAGCAGGCCCAGGCTCTTCTTGCCGGTGCGGCCGGCGCGCCCCGTCACCTGGCTGAGCAGCTGGAAAGTGCGCTCGGCGGCGCGCGGATCGCCATTGGCAAGGCCGAGATCCGCGTCGACCACGCCGACCAGCGTCATGCCGGGAAAATTGTGGCCCTTGGCGACGAGCTGCGTGCCGATGACGATGTCGGCCTCGCCATTGGCCACGGCTTCGAGTTCAAGCCTGAGCCGGCGCACCCCGCCCAGAAGGTCGGATGACAGCACGATGGTGCGGGCGTCAGGAAAATGCGCGACCACTTCCTCGGCGATGCGCTCGACGCCTGGACCGCAGGCGACGAGGTGGTCGAGCGTGCCGCATTCGGGACACGCTTCGGGCCGCTTTTCGTTGTGACCGCAATGGTGGCAGACGAGCTGTCCGCGAAAGCGATGCTCGACCAGCCAGGCCGAGCAGACCGGGCACCCGAAACGATGGCCGCAGACCCGGCACAGCGTCAGCGGCGCGTAGCCGCGCCGGTTGAGGAACAGCAGCGACTGTTCCTTCCTGTCCAATGTCCGCTGCATCTGGTCGATCAGGACTGGCGACAGGAAGCCGCCGCGCGCCGGCGGCGAACGCCGCATGTCGATCGACTTCAGATCGGGGAGTGCCGCATCCGCGAAGCGCGACGACAGCACCGCCCGGTCATAGCGGCCCTGGCTCGCGTTGACCCGGCTTTCCACCGAGGGCGTCGCCGAGGCAAGCACGACCGGAAAGCCGCCTATGTGGCCGCGCACCACCGCCATGTCGCGGGCATTGTAGAAGACGCGGTCCTCCTGCTTGTAGGCAGGGTCGTGCTCCTCGTCGACGACGATCAGGCCGAGCTCCTTGAACGGCAAAAACAGCGCCGAGCGCGCGCCGGCGACGACGCGCACGCCGCCTTCCGCCACCTGGCGCCAGACGCGTTCGCGCATCCTCGGCGGCAGATCGGAATGCCACTCGGCCGGCTTGGCGCCGAAACGGTCCTGGAAACGTTCGAGGAAGGCATGGGTGAGCGCGATTTCCGGCAACAGGATCAGCACCTGCTTGCCCTTGTCGAGCGCCGCCGCCACCGCTTCGAAATAGACTTCCGTCTTGCCAGATCCGGTGACGCCATCGAGCAAGGTGACGTTGAAGGCATCAGCCGCGATCGCCGAACGGAGCTTCTCAGCCGCTTCCTTCTGATCCGGCATCAGCTCCGGCGTCGCGTGGGTCGGATCGGGCGCCGCCACCACCGGCCGTGGCGGGATCATCACCGTCTCGAACACGCCCTGCGCGCGCAGCCCGTCGACGACGGTCGAGGACACGCCGGCGGCATGTGCCAGCCCCGAGCGCGTCCAGGCGAGGCCGCCTTCGGCTGTCTCCAGCACGCGCCGTCGCGCGTCGGTCAATCGATCGGGTTCGGCCAGCGTGCGCTGCAGGCCTTCGATCCAGGGCTCCGGGTCGAAAGCTTCAGGCGCTCGCAAAAGCATGCGCGCCACCATGCCGGGCGCCGACAGCGTGTACTGCGCGATCCAGTCGACGAAGCGGCGCATTGACCGGTCGATCGGCGGGCAGTCGAAGACCTGCTCGATCGGCCGTAGTTTCCTGGCATCGACGGTTTCGACGGCGCCGTCCCAGACGATGCCCGCGACCTGGCGCGGCCCGAGCGGCACGCGCACGATCGAGCCAGGCACCACGCGCATGCCGGCAGGCACCCCATAGGTGTAGGGGCGTTCGGCCGGCATCGGCACCAGCACCGGCGCGGCCGCGACAAAGGGCGAATCTTCGATCATCGGGCGTGACCTTGCCCCGACTTTGGTCTAGATCAAAGGGCAACCCCGAATGTGCATGACCTGCACATGGAAATCTTTCAGGAGACCCCCATGAAATTTTTTGTCGACACCGCTGACATCAAGGACATCAAGGAACTGAACGACCTGGGGCTGCTCGACGGCGTCACCACCAATCCCTCGCTGATCCTGAAATCCGGCGGTAAGATCGCCGAGGTCACCAAGCAGATCTGCGACATCGTCGAAGGTCCGGTCTCGGCCGAAGTCGTGGCGACCGAGTACAAGGACATGATGGCGGAGGCCGAGGTGCTGGCCAAGATCGCGCCCAATGTCTGCATCAAGGTGCCGCTGACGCTCGACGGCTTGAAGGCCTGCAAGACGATCCGCACCCAGATGAACCGCATGGTCAACGTCACGCTTTGCTTCTCGGCCAACCAGGCGCTGCTCGCCGCCAAGGCCGGTGCTTCGTTCATCTCGCCCTTCGTCGGCCGCATCGACGACACCGGTTCGGATGGTATGGAGTTGATCCAGGAGATCCGGCAGATCTATGACAACTACGACTACAAGACCGAAATCCTGACGGCTTCGGTGCGCACCGTGAACCACGTCAAGCAGGCCGCTCTGATCGGCGCTGATGTCATCACCGCGCCGCCGGCGACGCTGAAGGCGCTGGTCAAGCACCCGTTGACCGACAAGGGTCTTGAGCAGTTCCTCGCTGACTGGGCGAAGACCGGCCAGAAGATCGGCTGATTTCGCAGCCCGTCAGACATGAAAAAGGCCGGGTGACCGGCCTTTTTTCTTGGCAGAGTGCCTATGCCTTGGCAGATCGCATGCCTTGGCGATTGCCGGAATGCCCATCGCGATCGTCATCCACGGGCGGAGCAAGGAGCGAAGCGACGCGCGCAGACCCGAGGATCCATTCCGTGACGTCGAAGCGCCGCTCACGATGCAGAATTCTGCTCCGCCGCATTCCACGGCTCAGGTCACGGAATGGATCCCAGGGTCTCCGCCACGCCGCTTCGCGGCTGCTCCGCCCAGGGATGACGAGGTTGGGGGGCTTCGGCCAATCCCGGGCGGGGAACTAGGCTTTTTTGCCGTGCTTGACCAGATCCTGCGCGATCGACAGCCGCAAAAATTCAGCCAGCTCGCGTGCTGCGCGATTCTCGGCATCGATCTGGGCACGATAGGCCGCGTATTCCTGCAGCGGCCGGTCGAAGGACGATGGCACCGAGCGTTTGCCGACGGCGACAACCGTGTTGGTCGCCGTGTCGCGCAGCACATAATTGGCGGTCAGCGTCACGGTGCCCGCGGTTGGTTCGTCTTCTTCGGTCTGGATCTGCACGGTCGCCGCCGATTCGACCAGTTCGGTAACGCCGAGGTCGAGTATATAGGCTGGCGAGGCAGGCTGGCCTGAGCCTTGGCCGAAGGCGAAGATCAGATTGTTGCGCACCTGTTGCGCGTAGCGGGTGTTGACCGGCTTGATCGAGATCGAGCCAAGCTCGGCGGACGCGCTGAGTTGCGATCCCGGCGACAGCGGCTGGCTGGAATAGAGCGGCCTGACCGTGCAGGCCGACACCAGCGCCAAGGCCGCGACCATGCCACAGACCGCAACGCGGCCGCGCAGGCGGGTCGCTTCTGACTTCACCGGATCAGGCAACGACATTGACGATCCTCTGCGGCACGATAATCACCTTGCGCGGAGCCTTACCTTCCAGTGCTTTTTGCACGAAGTCGAGAGCCAGCACCGCTTTTTCGACGGCACCTTGATCCGCGTCGCGGGCAATTGTCAAATC
>JAEKLU010000388.1 GCA_019509685.1 Mesorhizobium sp.
GAGTCCACCGTGACCTCCAATCTGTGGGCTGACGGCGCCGTCATGCTCGGCAAGCTCAACATGGACGAGTTCGCCATGGGCTCGTCGAACGAGACCTCCTATTATGGCCCGGTCATCAATCCGTGGCGCCGCTCGCGTCTGGACACGGTTGTGATGCCGACGACGCATCAGGGCGACGGTGGCTTTGTCTCCGCCGGAGGCACGAAGACGGCGCGCACACTGGACAACGCCCAGCTTGTGCCCGGCGGCTCGTCCGGTGGGTCGGCATCGTCCGTGGCTGCCTTCCTCTGCGCCGGCGCCACCGCGACCGACACGGGCGGCTCGATCCGCCAGCCAGCCGCCTTTACAGGCACGGTCGGCATCAAGCCGACTTACGGGCGCTGTTCGCGCTGGGGCATCGTCGCTTTCGCTTCCTCGCTCGACCAGGCCGGGCCGATCGCGCGCGACGTGCGCGACGCCGCGATCCTGTTGAAGTCGATGGCCTCGGTCGATCCAAAAGACACGACCTCAGTCGACCGTCCGGTGCCGGACTATGAAGCGGCGATCGGCAAGCCGATCAAGGGCATGAAGGTCGGCATTCCCAAGGAATATCGCGTCGACGGGATGCCGGAAGACATCGAGGCGCTCTGGCAGAAAGGCATCGCCTGGCTGAAGGACGCCGGCGCCGAGATCGTCGACATCTCGCTGCCGCATACCAAATATGCTTTGCCGGCTTATTATATCGTGGCGCCGGCCGAAGCCTCGTCCAACCTGGCGCGTTATGACGGGGTCCGCTACGGCCTGCCGCGTGCCCGGCAAGGACATCATCGACATGTATGAGAAGACCCGCGCCGCCGGCTTCGGCCGCGAGGTCAAGCGCCGCATCATGATCGGCACCTATGTGCTGTCGGCCGGCTACTACGACGCCTATTACCTGCAGGCGCAGAAGGTGCGCACGCTGATCAAGCGCGACTTCGAGAACGTCTTTGCCGCCGGCGTCGACGTGATCCTGACGCCTGCGACCCCGTCGGCCGCCTTCGGCGTCGCCGACGAGGACATGGCCTCCGATCCGGTGAAGATGTATCTCAATGACATCTTCACCGTGACGGTGAATATGGCCGGCCTTCCCGGCATTTCGGTGCCGGCCGGCCTCGACGGCAAGGGCCTGCCGCTGGGGCTGCAGCTGATTGGCCGGCCGTTCGATGAGGAAACGCTGTTCCAGACGGCGCATGTCATCGAGCAGGCTGCGGGCAAGTTCCAGCCGGAGAAGTGGTGGTAGCATCGTCCCTCATCGTGCTCATCACCCCGAAAATCGGAGTCGATTTTCGGAAAGGATCATGAGCAAAATTAAAGTGTTACAGCGTCCTTTGTGCGTCCAAAGGACGCGCGGCGCTGTAATGAGGTGACGGATGTTCTTCTCTCTTTCCAAAATCATCTGGTTCTTCATCCAGCCGCTCAACCTGGCGATCTTCCTGCTGCTTGCAGGACTGTTGGCCGCGTTGTTTCGCCGGCGACGCCTGGCTGCCACCGGCAGCGTGCTCGGCTTCCTGATCCTGGCCCTCTCGGCCTGGACGTCGCTTGGCGCGATGATGCTGACGCCGCTCGAGGAACGCTTTCCGAAGCCTGCATTGCCGGAAAAGGTCGACGGCATCGTCGTGCTCGGCGGTGGCTTCGAAGGCGCCATCAACCTGGCGCGTGGCGGTTATGAATTGAACAGCAGCGGCGACCGCATGGTCGAGACCGCGATCCTTGCCCGCCGCTTCCCGCAAGCCAAGGTCGTTGTCTCTGGCGGCAACGGCTCGCTTTTCCTCGATGGCGAGGGCGATGCCGACACAGCACCCCGACTGCTTGGCGCCTTGGGCGTTTCGGCGGATCGGATGATCCTCGAGGACAAATCGCGCAACACCTACGAAAATGCCGTCTTCAGCCGCAAGCTTGTCGAGCCGAAGCCGGGCGAAACCTGGCTGCTGGTCACTTCGGCCTTCCACATGCCGCGCGCCAAGGCGCTGTTCGACAAGGCAGGATTTCCGACGGTGGCCTGGCCGGTCGACTACCGCACATCGGGCCGGGAGGGGATTGGCTTCTATCGTGACAACCCGTCAGATTCCCTGCTGACGACCACGATGGCGATCCGCGAATGGATCGGGCTGTTCGCCTACAGGCTGTCCGGCAAGATCGATCAGTTCTTTCCCGGGCCGGGCGGCTGACCGATGACGGCTTGCCGGGCGGCGGAAAAGAACTGGCGGCGCACCAGCACCGCCAAAAGCAGAAGCGTCGACAGCACGAACACCATCGGATCGACGAACCAGCCGAGATAGCCGATCGAAAAGAAGACGGCGCGCAAGCCGGAGTTGAAAT
>JAEKLU010000389.1 GCA_019509685.1 Mesorhizobium sp.
CACGGGCGTCGAGATGTTCCGCAAGCTGCTCGATCAGGGCCAGGCCGGCGACAACATCGGCGCGCTGCTGCGCGGCGTTGATCGTGAAGGTGTCGAGCGCGGCCAGGTTCTGGCCAAGCCCGGTACGGTGAAGCCGCACAAGAAGTTCGTGGCCGAAGCCTACATCCTGACCAAGGACGAAGGCGGCCGTCACACGCCATTCTTCACCAACTACCGTCCGCAGTTCTACTTCCGCACGACCGACGTGACCGGCATCGTGTCGCTGCCGGAAGGCACCGAGATGGTGATGCCCGGCGACAACATCACGGTCGATGTCGAGCTGATCGTGCCGATCGCCATGGAAGAGAAGCTGCGCTTCGCCATCCGTGAAGGCGGCCGCACCGTCGGTGCCGGCATCGTCGTCACCATCAAAGAGTAATTTGGACTTAAACCGATCTGTCGCGGGCGCGGAAGTTGCCCGCGCCGCGCCAGAACAAGGAAGTGACGCATGAACGGACAGAATATCCGCATCCGCCTGAAGGCGTTTGATCACCGCGTGCTCGACGCCTCGACGAAGGAAATCGTGTCGACGGCCAAGCGCACCGGTGCCAACGTCCGCGGCCCCATTCCGCTGCCGACGCGGATCGAAAAATTCACGGTCAACCGGTCGCCTCACGTCGACAAGAAGAGCCGCGAGCAGTTCGAGATGCGCACGCACAAGCGTCTGCTCGACATCGTCGATCCGACCCCGCAGACCGTCGATGCTTTGATGAAGCTCGATCTGGCCGCCGGCGTCGACGTCGAGATCAAGCTCTAAGGGAATGAGAGCGCGGTAAGGGGCGGTGCCCCTGGCCCGGAACTCTAAAGGAATTGAACCGATGCGTTCAGGTGTGATTGCAAAGAAGGTGGGAATGACCCGCATCTATAATGATGCCGGGGAACATGTTCCCGTCACCGTTCTCCAGATGGAGAACTGCCAGGTCGTGGCACAGCGCACGCAGGAGAAGAATGGCTACACCGCCGTTCAGCTCGGCGTTGGCCTCGCCAAGGTGAAGAACACGTCGAAGGCGATGCGCGGCCATTTCGCGACCGCTTCCGTCGAGCCGAAGGCGAAGGTCGCCGAGTTCCGCGTCTCCGCCGACAACATGATCGATGTCGGCGCCGAGATCACCGTCGAGCACTTCGTCGCCGGCCAGAAGGTCGATGTGACGGGCACGACGATCGGCAAGGGTTTCCAGGGCGTCATCAAGCGCCACCACATGGGTGGTGGCCGCGCGACGCACGGTAACTCGGTTTCGCACCGTACGCACGGTTCGACCGGCCAGCGTCAGGACCCGGGCAAGGTGTTCAAGGGCAAGCATATGGCTGGCCACATGGGCGACACCCGCGTCACCACGCAGAATGTCGAGATCGTCTCGACCGACGCCGATCGCGGCCTGATCCTGATCCGCGGTGCGGTTCCCGGATCGAAGGGCGCATGGATCCTGGTCCGCGACGCGGCCAAGGTGGCGCTGCCGGCCAATGCGCCGAAGCCCGCCGCGATCCGTGCCGTTGCTAAGAACGAGGCTCCGGCCACAGAGGGAGCGGAATAATGGATCTCAAGATCACAACGCTGGGCGGCAAGGACGCCGGCAAGGTGAAACTCTCCGAGGAGATTTTCGGCCTTGATCCGCGCGAGGACATCCTGCAGCGCGTCGTGCGCTGGCAGCT
>JAEKLU010000384.1 GCA_019509685.1 Mesorhizobium sp.
CGGAAGGTGATGTGCGTCATGTCGTGATAACGGCCGTCGCGGATGACGAAATACATCGGCACGTCGAGCGCCCATTCGACATAGTCGGCAAAGCCGAAATCCGGCGAGAAACAGAATTCCAGCATGCCGGAGCGCTGGTTGTCGGTGTCGCGCCAGATGTCGCCGCGCCAGCTCTGCAGTCCGTTTGGCCGGCTCTCGGTGAACGGCGAGTTGGCAAACAGCGCCGTCGACAGCGGTTGCAGCTTCAGCGACACCTGCATCTTGCGGCGCATGTCGGTTTCGCTCTCGAAGTCGAGGTTCACCTGGATGGTGCAGGTGCGGTACATCATGTCGAGGCCCTTGGTACCGACCTTGGGCATGTAGCGGGTCATGATCTCGTAGCGCGACTTCGGCATTTTCGGCGTTTCGGCCAAGGACCATTTCGGGCTGCCGCCAAGACCGAGGAAGCGGATGCCCATCGGCTCGGCGATCTCACGCACCTGTGCCAGATGCGCATTGCCCTCGCGACAGGTCTGATGGATCGATTCCAGCGGCGCGCCGGAAAGCTCGAACTGGCCGCCGGGCTCCAGCGAGATCGCGCCCTGGCCGGTCGGCTCGACCAGGCCGATGATGCGGCCGTCATCCATAATCGGATCCCAGCCGAGCTTGTGCTGCATGCCTTCGAGGATGGCCCGGATGCCGCGCTCGCCGCCATAAGGGACCGGCGCGTTGCCGTCGACATAGAAGGGAAACTTCTCGTGCTCGGTGCCGATGCGCCATTTCTCGCGCGGCTTGTTGCCCGCGGCCAGATAGTCGACGAGTTCGTCAACGCCTTCGATCGGCCGGGAATCGGTTGTGTCGCGCGCCATGAATAGCCCCTCAGCAGGCGGCCCGATGGCCGCCGGGGGCTAGATGGACGAAATGCCGGCAGCCGATCAAGCGAAAAATCCTGAGCCACAGGTCAACAGGATTTGAAGGTCGCTCACCGGGCCTCCTCTTGCAACAGATGGAGTCCTACCAGTCTCCAACAGTGGCCTGCATCACCGCCAGAGCGGCCACCGCCGCCGTATCGGCGCGCAAAATCCGCGGGCCGAGCGGGATGGCGCTGACGAAGGGCAGCGCCCGCAGCATCTTGCGTTCGTCATCTGAAAAGCCGCCCTCCGGCCCGACCAAGAGCGCGAGCTTTGTCTCGCGCAGCGCCTGTAAGGCCGGCAACGGATTGTTGGTCGAAGCGTCTTCGTCGCAGAAGATCAGCCGCCGTTCCTTGTCCCAGCCGGAGAGCAGCCGTTCGAATTTTTCGGCCTCACGCACCTCCGGGACGGCCAGGATACCGCATTGCTCGGCCGCCTCGACGACATTGGCGCGCAGCCGGTCGATGCCGGGCTTCGCCACCTGCGTGTGCTGGGTGATGACCGGCTGCAGGATGCCGGCGCCCATTTCGACCGCCTTCTGCACCAGATAGTCGAGACGGCCCTGTTTCAACGGCGCGAAGCAGTAGACAAGATCGGGCAGCGGCGGCTGCGGCCGCTGTAATTCCAGAACCCGCAGTCGGACCGCCTTTTTCGATTTGGCGGCGATCGGCATCGCCGAGCAATGAGCGAGGCTACGGGCGACGTCAAGTATCGGCGGAAGGATGCCAGACCGGCGTGAAACCCTGCCGCAAGACGGAAACACTCGTCGCCGGTGTCAGCAGCCGAAGGGGCTCGTCGGCGAGATGGTCGAAAGCTATGGGAGCTGCGTAGCCGGCGAAGGACCATTCGAGCGCACTGCCGCCGCGGATGGCATAGGCGGTGCTTCCACGGGCAATCATGGAACCATCCGGCAGCTTGCCGAGCTCTTGCGCGCTTACAGCCGGCGGCCGGCCGCCCGAGGCCAGTCGTTCCTTGTGCAACCGCTTGTCGACCATCGGCGCGCGGGGCTCCGTGACGCCGAAGGCCGCGCCGAACCGGGTCACGAAATCGGTCGCGCGTTCGCGCCGGCAGTAGAAGCAGGGCCGGTGGCCGGCGGCCAGCGCCGTCACCTCGTCGAGGAAGAACAACTCCGTCCAGCCGGCCTTGCCACCGGGCCGGTTGCGGCCCATCGGCTCGCGCCGCACATTGCGGAACTGGCACACGCAGATGATCCAGGCCGGCAACGCCCAGCGTTTCTTCAAAAGCGTCTTTGTCTCGGGGTCATGGATGATGCCGCGATTGCCGGTGAACAGGCCGCGCTCGGGGACAGCATGGATAGCGCCGAACGGATCGACCCGGTTCTGCAGTGGCATAGTCTTCTCTCCCGCACGCATCTTGGCTGAAATACGGGCCGCATGATATCGCTCGCCTCAGCGTTTTCATGTCAGCAGGTTTTCGATGCGGGTGCTGGTCGTTCAGAATTTCGACAATGAAGGCCTTGGCCAGATTGGCGCGGCGCTGGTCGAAGCCGGCGCCGACATCGACCTGCGCAAGCCCTATCGCGGCGAGATGCTGCCGGAGGACAGCAGCGGGCATGACGCGATCGTCGTGCTTGGCGGCGCGCAGAACGCGCTCGACGACGAAAAGTGCCCGTATTTCCCGGGCCTGATCGACCTGACCCGCGACTTCGCCGACAAGGACCGCTCGGTGCTCGGCATCTGCCTCGGCAGCCAGTTGCTGGCCCGCGCCTTCGGCGGCTCGAACCAGATCGGCGGCGCCACCGAATTCGGCTGGCACCAGGTGTCGCTGACGGCCGCCGCGAAATCCGATCCGGTGCTGGCGGCCTTGCCCGAAACCTTCCCGATTTTCGAATGGCATGACGACACATTCGGCCTGCCGAAGGAAGCCGTGCGGCTGGCCGGCAGCCCTGTCGCCGCAAACCAGGCCTTCCGCCTCGGCCGTGCCGTCTACGGCTTCCAGTTCCACTTCGAGGCCGATACGCCGATGATGCGCGACTGGAGCGCGTCTTTCGCCGCGATGATCGCCGAGCGCCATCCCGACTGGAATGATC
>JAEKLU010000385.1 GCA_019509685.1 Mesorhizobium sp.
ACAGAGACCTGAAACAAGAGAAGTGACGAGGACAACAAAATGTCTCGTATTGGAAAGAAACCCGTTTCGCTGCCGCAGGGCGTGACCGCGACCGTCAACGGCCAGACCGTGACGGCGAAGGGCCCCAAGGGCGAGCTGAAGTTCGTGGTGAACGACGAAGTGCTGGTCAAGATGGAAGGCAGCGAGATCGCTGTCCAGCCGCGCGACCAGACCAAGACCGCACGTTCCAAGTGGGGCATGTCGCGCACGCAGATCGTCAACATCCTGCAGGGCGTGAAGGACGGCTTCGAGAAGAAGCTCGAGATCACCGGCGTCGGCTACCGCGCGGCGTTGCAGGGCAAGAACCTGCAGTTGGCACTTGGCTTCAGCCATGACGTCGTCTACGAGACGCCGGCTGGCATCACGATCACCGTGCCGAAGCCGACGGAAATCACGATTACCGGCATCGACAAGCAGCAGGTCGGCCAGGTTGCGGCCGAGATCCGCGAGTATCGCGGTCCCGAGCCCTACAAGGGCAAGGGCGTGCGCTACGCCGGCGAGCGCATCGTGCGCAAGGAAGGCAAGAAGAAGTAAGAGGCTTGGCCCCGAAAGGTCGCAGACTTTTCGCAGGGGGCCAGGTCTGAGAATAGAACGCCGCGGGGCGCGACCGCGGGAGGCTTGGCCTACCGCACAGGGTTGCCCCCGTTTACTGAAGGCAAGGAACTGACATCATGGCTAGCCCAAAAGAAACCATCCAGCGCCGCGCGCAGCGCGTCCGCCGCCAGCTCAAGAAAGTTGCCGGCGAGCGTCCTCGGCTTTCGGTGCACCGCACCTCGAAGCACATCTACGTCCAGGTCATCGACGACGCGAACGGCCACACGCTGGCTGCCGCCTCGACGCTTGAGAAGGACCTCAAGGGTTCGCTCAAGACCGGCGCCGACACCGCTGCCGCTGCCGCGATCGGCAAGCTGATCGCCGAGCGCGCTACCAAGGCCGGCGTCAAGGAAGTCGTCTTTGACCGTGGCCCGTACATCTATCACGGCCGCGTCAAGGCCCTGGCCGAGGCTGCCCGCGAAGGTGGTCTGAGCTTCTAAGCATGATCCCGAACCGAAGGTCGGTGTAGCAAAAAGTTGCAGACTTTTCGGATAGAGATTATGCGAAGGAAAAATTAGCTTTCGCCCCCGGTGACCGTTTCCCGATTTTTTCGGGGCGAGGCACCGGATCTTATCATCAACCGTGCTTCCGGAAAAAAACAAGGAACAGGATATGGCACAGGAACGTAGGGATGGCGGCCGCGGCCGCGATCGTGAAGAACGCGATGACGGCATGGTGGACAAGCTGGTCCACATCAACCGCGTCGCCAAGGTCGTCAAGGGCGGCCGTCGCTTTGGTTTTGCAGCACTCGTCGTCGTCGGCGACCAGAAAGGCCGCGTCGGCTTCGGTCACGGCAAGGCGCGCGAAGTGCCGGAAGCCATCCGCAAGGCAACCGAATCGGCAAAGCGCGACATGATCTTCGTGCCGCTGCGCTCGGGCCGCACGCTGCACCACGATGTCGAAGGCCGCTGGGGCGCTGGACGCGTTCTGCTGCGCGCTGCCAAGCAGGGTACCGGCATCATCGCCGGTGGTCCGATGCGCGCCGTCTTCGAGACGCTCGGCATGCATGACGTGGTCGCCAAGTCGATGGGTTCGTCGAACCCCTACAAC
>JAEKLU010000097.1 GCA_019509685.1 Mesorhizobium sp.
GGCCGGAACCAGGGCGCTGATCTCCCTGCCGCCGGAGCCAAACGTCACCAGCGCGTCATTGCCGTGGAATTCGATAAGGTCGGCGGTGCCTTGCAGTATGTTGCTGGCGCCGGCGTCGGCCGTCTTCAGGTCGGGTGGCCGGATGCCGAGCACGGCGCGATCGCCATGCTGGAGATGGAAATCCGAGCCGGCTATCGAAAGCACCGTGCCGGCGCCGGTCAGCGTCCAATTGTTGTCAGCGCGGGCGACCGTCACCTCGATAAAATTCATGTTGGGCGTGCCGATGAAGCCGGCCACGAATAGATTGCCTGGACGGCGATAGATTTCCGCCGGCGAGCCGATCTGCGCGATGACGCCGTCCTTCAGGAGTACAATACGGTCGGCCAGCGTCATCGCCTCGAGCTGGTCATGGGTGACATAAACGGTGGTCGTCTTCAGCGACTGGTGCAGCCTGGCGATCTCGATGCGCATGTGGTTGCGCAGCTTGGCGTCGAGGTTGGACAGCGGCTCGTCGAACAGGAACACTTTCGGCGTCTTGATCATGGCGCGAGCGATCGCCACACGCTGCTGCTGGCCGCCGGAAAGCTCCGTCGGCTTGCGGCCGAGATAAGGGTCGAGGCCAAGCGTCCTGGCGACCGCCTCGACGCGCTTCTTGATCTCGGCCGCCGGCACCTTCTGCCGCTTCAACCCGAAGGCGATGTTGTCGAAGATCGTCATATGCGGATAGAGCGCGTAGTTCTGGAACACCATGGCGATGCCGCGGTCGCCGGGTTCGAGGTCGTTGACCACCTTGCCGCCGATCGAGACCTCGCCGCCGCTGATCTCCTCCAGCCCGGCCAGCATCCTGAGCAAGGTCGACTTGCCGCAGCCGGACGGGCCGAGGAAGACGACGAATTCGTGCTCCTCGATCGAGAGGTTGAGGTCGCGGATGACGGTCGTGGCGCCATAGGCCTTGTCGACATGGGAGCAGACGATCGCGGACATCTCTTATCCCTTCTCGCCAGTGAGCAGGATTTGCAGCTTGACGTCCTGCGGGTTGCCGGCGGCCGCCCGTTCGAACGCCTTGATGCTGTCGGAAAAATCATAGGTGCCGGTGATCAGCGGTTTGAGATCGACCTTGCCGGACGCGATCAATTGCAGCGCCCGGTCGAAGATGTTGGCGTAGCGGAACACGGTCTCGATGCGCGCTTCCTTGGCAATCGCCGCCGGCACGTCGAGGCTGACCGGCTCGACCGGCAGCCCGACCAGCACCACCGCGCCACCCGGCCGCACCACGCCGAACAGGTCGGCAAAGGCCTTCGGGCTGCCGCTCGCCTCAAAAACGATGTCGGCCCCCCAATTGTCGGTCGCCGCCGCGACGGCGTCGGCCAGCGATTGCTCGCCGATATTGACCGGCTCGATCCCGGCATATTGCGCGGCGATTGCCAGCTTCGGGGCCGAAAAGTCGGAGATCAGCACTTTGGAGCAGCCGCCCGCCAGCGCGGCCAAGGCGATCATGATGCCGATCGGGCCGCAACCGACGACGACGGCGACATCGCCTGGAACGATCCGGGCACGCGTCGCCGCCTGCATGCCGATGGCGAAGGGCTCGACCATCGCGCCCTCGGCGAAGGAGACGTTGTCCGGCAGCTTGTAGGTGAAGGCCGCGGGGTGAACGGCGTAGGGCGCGAGCACCCCATGCACCGGCGGCGTTGCCCAGAAGCGGACGTCCGGATCGACATTGTAGATGCCGAGCTTCGTCGCGCGCGACGCAAGGTTCGGCACGCCGGGTTCCATGCAGACGCGGTCGCCGACCTTGAATGCCTCGACATTGGCGCCGACCTCGACGACCGTTCCCGAGGCTTCGTGGCCGAGCACCATTGGCGCCCGCACGACATAGCTGCCGATGGCGCCATGCGTGTAATAATGCACGTCGCTGCCGCAGACGCCGACCGTGTGGATGGCGATCTTGACGTCGTCCGCTCCGACGTCCAGCGGCAGCGCGATCTCGCGCAGCGACAGTTTGCCTTTTTCTTCAAGCACCAGTGCCCGCATCGGGGTATTCCTCACATCAAGTCTTCTTTTGCCGGAAAACGGAATTCAGGAAGCCGCTCAAGACACCGAGGAAAAGCAGCGGCGGCAGCGACAAGAGCACCACCGAGGCGTTCAGGATGCCCCACGGCACGTTCATGCCTTGCTGCGAGAGTTCGGAGGCGACGATCGGCAAGGTCTTGGCGTTGGAACTCGACAGCATCAGCGCGATCAGGAACTCGTTCCAGACCAGCACGAAGCTGAAGGCGACAGCGCCGATCAGCGAGCGCGCCGCGACAGGCAGCGCGATCCGCCAGAACACTGCATAGGCGCCGTAGCCGTCGACGAAAGCGGCTTCCTCGATCTCCTTCGGCACGCCCTGGAAGGCTGGGATCGCCAGCCACATGATCACCGAGATGGTGAGCAGCGAATAAGTGACAATCAACGCCGGCAAAGTGTCGTAGAGCCCGATCTGCAGCCAGATCACCATCAGCGGAATGGCGACCGCCACCGGCGGCAGGAAGCGCAGCGACAGGACGAAGAACTGGATGTCGCCGGCAAAGCGATTGGGGTAACGCGCCACGGCGTAGGCAGCCGGCAGGCCGAGCGCGATGCCGATCAGCACCGCCGAGCCGCAGGCGACGACCGAATTGTAAAGGCCGGTGAGCACGCTGTCGCGGCCGAGGATGTAGCTGATGTTGGCGAGTGTCGGCGTGAAGATCACCTTCGGCACGCGCGTGATGATGTCGACATTGTTCTTCAGCGCGTTGAGCGCCGTCCAGACAAGCGGGAACACGGCCAGGAATCCGGCCAGCGCCAGGATGGTCTTGGCGATCAGTCTGCCGGGCCTCATGCCGGGCCTCATGCCTGCACCCGCTTCCACAGCATGGTGAAGGTGATGACGGTGGCGATCATCATCAGCACCGCCATGGCCGAGGCGTAGGAGACCTTGCCGGATTCGATGAAGCCCTGCGAGAAGGCATACATGTCGAGCGTCTCGGTGGCGACGCCGGGACCGCCACGCGTCATCACATAGATCAGGTCGAAGGAGCGCAGCGACTCGATCATCTTGACGAACATCAAGCTGATCAGCGGCGCCTTGAGCATCGGCAAGGTGACATAGGCATGGATCTGCCAGCGCTTGGCGTGATCGAGCCGAGCCGCTTCGATCGGCTGTGGCGGCAGGGTTTCGAGCAGCTTCAGCACGATGACGGCGAAGAACAGACCCCACTGCCAGACGTCGACCGAGGCGACGGCAAACAGCGCCGTCGCCGGTTTCGACAGCGGATCGAAGATCAGCCCGCCGGTGATGAGCCGGTAAGGATAGGTGGCGATACCGTAGAGCGGATGGTAGGCGAACTTCCACACGAAGGCCGCCGACACGCGCGGCAGCAGCACCGGGATGATGAACAGCAGGCAGTAGATGTTGCGCAGGCGTGGGCTGGCGACCTCGAACATCAGCACGCCGAGCCCGACTGCCACCACCATGGTCGCCACGACGGTGACGATCTCCCATTTCACCGACACCCAGACGGCGTTGAGGAAACGGCGGTCGGAGAACAGATCGGCGAAGTTCGAGAACCAGACCCAGGAATAGTTTGCCGAGCTCAGCTCGCGGTTCTGCAGGGCGATGACGATGGCGTAGAGCGTCGGCACCATCGACAGCACCAGGAGAATGGCGAGCGTCGGAACGAGAAACGTCACGGGCAGGGAAGAGCGTCGGCGCATTGCCTATCCTCGGTCTATGCCTTTCAAGAGCGGGAAGGAAAACCCGTGACGCGCAGGTCCCGGCATCCAGCCGAATGCTGCGAACCGCGCGCCACGGGCGGGAGGATTACTTCTTCTTCACCAGCTCGTTGGCGTAAGCCTCGAGCTCGTTGAGGCTGCCCTTGACGTCGGTGCGTGTGCCGCTGATCAACTCCTCGAGGATGATGCCCCAGCGATCGCCGAGGTCAGGCCAGCGCGGATCCTGCCAGAAGTTCACCGCGGTCACCTTGCCGGTCTCTGCCAACGCCTGGCCGAGGTCGGCGCCGTAGATGTCGGCGAATTCCTTGCTGGAGAGCACGCTGGTGCGGTTCAGCTCGCCGAACTGATGCGCGTCGAGCCGGCGCTTCTCGTTTTCCTTCGAGGTCGCCCAGGCGATGAACAGGCCGGCGCATTTCTTCGAAGCGTCGTCGGCATTGGCTTTGGCCGCGATGGCGAGGCCATGGCCGTAGCCGCCGCCGGGCAACGGCGAGGGCGGCGGCAGGAAGCCGATCTTGCCGACCACCTGCGAGGTCTTGGGATCGACCGCCATGCCCGACAGCGGCGTCGACTCGACGAGGATCGCGACCTGGCCCGACAGGAAGGCGCCGGTCGATTCATCCCAGCTGCCGGTCTGCGTGCCGGGCGCCGAATCCTTGAACAGCTTGAGATAGGTCTCGGTAGCCTTCACCGCCGCGTCCGAGTTGAAAGCCGGCTTGTCGCCGTCGAACCACTTGCCGCCATAGGCCTTGAAGAACGGCATCCAGCGCCAGACATTGGCGCCCGAGCCGCGCGCGCCGCGCAGCGCAATGCCATACATGCCCTTGTCGGCGTCGGTCAGCTTCGGCACGTCGGCAATGAGCTCGTCCAGCGTCTTCGGCGGCTGGATGCCGGCGGCCTCCAGCACATCCTTGCGGTAGACCATCAGGTCGCCGCCGCCGGTCAGCGGCGCGAACCACACCTTGCCGTCATAGGTGGCGACCTTCTGGCGGCCCGGATCGAAATCGGCGTAATCATAGTCAGCCGGATAATAATCGGTCAGCGGCACGATCCAGCCCGACGACGCGAACAGCGCGACATTGGCCTCATCGACATAATAGACGTTGTAATTGCCGACGGTGGAGGCATCGGCGCGCGATTTCGCGCGGCGGTCGTTCTCGTTGAGGTAGTCGATCTTGAAGCTGGCGCCGGCAAGTTTCTCGAACTCCGCCTTGGAGTCCTCCAGCAGCGTCAGGCCGTCGCGCGGCTGCGCCAGCACCTTGACCGGCGCCGTGCAGACCGGCGCCGCCAGCGCCATGGTCGAGAGGGTGGTGGTAAGCATGAAAGCTGCGCTCAAGCCCGCAGCGAGCCGAATTGGTTGCATTGATTTTCTCCTCCAGGAACAGTCGCAGGAAGCGGAAGCCCTCGGATTGCGCGATCCTCGCCATCGCCCGAGCGACAAGCCACCCATCGCCAAAATGAGGAGTTGCTAAAGGCCGCGCTAGAAGTACTTTTATGCATTGTGCGGCGCAAAATATACCGTCCGCAGAGTCCGCCCGTCACACGAATATCAGTTCTGGTGGACGGATGTGTTTTGGCTCCTGATCAGGCCCGCAGCGCCAGCCGTTGCCGCGACAGCTTGCGATAGGATGACGGTGTCATCTTGTGCTTGCGCAGGAAAGCCCGGTTGAAATTGGAGATGTTCATATAGCCGACCTGGAAGCAGATGTCGGTGATCGGGGTATCGGTGTCGGCCAGCAGCTTGCAGGCCTGCCAGAGTCTGAGCTTGGCGACATGGTCGCTGAACGAGTTGCCGGTGTTCTTCTGGAAGAAGCGCGAGAAGCTGCTTTCGCTCATGCCGGCGCGTTCGGCCAGCTCCGGCAGCTTCAGGTCCTCGGCGAAATGCTGGAACAGATAGGTCAGCGTGCGCTGGATGATGTCAAGCGACGCGGCGTCGAGCATCGGCGAGAAGTCCGGCGACGACAAAAGCTCGTATTCCTCGGTCTTGGCCAGGAGGTCGACCAGTTCGAGGAACAGGCGGAATCGGCTGAGGCCGGTCACCGTGCCCATCCGCTCCATCAGCGCGGCGCCGTCGATCGCGGTCTGGCCATGGAAGGCCATGCCGCGCAACGACCGCTCCAGGAATGGCTCCAGCTCGCGCAGCTCCGGCAAAAGGCCGGCAGAGCCGCGCAACCGCTCCGCATCGAATTGCAGCACGATATCGCGGCCCTCGATCAATTCGCCCGGCTGCACCGCGGTCACCCAATCATGCGGCAGCCCGCCGCCGACAATGGTGAGATAACCCGGCCCGAACTCGCCGATATGGTCGCCGACCAGGACGACGCCGGACGATTTCCGGAGCAGATGGATCTCGTATTCCGGATGGAAATTCCAGACGTTGCGTTCCCAGGGATAGTCGTCCAGCCGCCACAGGAAACTGTCGCTCGCCTCGGTCACGATGTGCTCGAAGGCGGGCGCTGTGCGCGGGATCGCGGCCGTGTTCTTTCTGCGCCTGAACGGCATTCGTTCCTCCCGGCAAGCTTCGCCGGCTGTTCCCATATGCGCAATCCGTACCAGGCTAGTTCCGGCAAGTGAACGAGGCATTGGCCTTCGGTTCGAGTTGCTGGCTCAATCGCTGGCGGTGCCTCCTCCCTTGCCAACATGTCGCGTTTCGTTCACAAGGCGACGCAAACCGCGCCATTTCGCGCTGTTGATGTGCGGCTTCCGGCTCCTTGCCGACGCGCCGTGTTCTGAAAGAACGGATCAATGTCTGCGATCGAAACCGGCGCCCTTGCGCCGGAAAACCTTTGGCGTCAGGAAATCAGGGCGACGATCGCGCTCGCCTGGCCAATGGTGCTCACCAATCTTGGCCAGACCGCGATGACGGCCACCGACGTGATGATGATGGGCCGTCTCGGAGCCGATACGCTGGCCAGCGGCGCGCTTGGGGCCAATCTCTATTTCATGCCGCTGATCTTCGGCCTTGGCCTGATGCTGGCCACCTCGCCGATGATGGCGACCGAGCTCGGCCGCCGTCGCCATTCGGTGCGCGACCTGCGCCGCACGGTGCGCCAGGGCCTGTGGCTGGCGATCCTGATCTCGATCCCGATCTGGGTCGTGCTCTGGCACGGCGAGGCTATTCTATTGGCGATGGGCCAGGAACCGGCGCTGGCACACCACGCCGGCATCTATTTGCGCTGGCTCGAATGGGCGGTTCTGCCCTTCTACGGCTACATCGTGCTGCGCTCGTTCATCTCGGCGCTGGAGCGTCCAGGCTGGGCGCTGGTCATCGTTTTCGTGGCTGTCGCCTGCAACGTCTTCTTCAACTGGGTGTTCATGTTCGGCAATCTCGGTATCCGCGCGATGGGCATCGCCGGTTCCGGCCTCGCCACGACCTTGTCCAGCACGCTGATGTTCATCGGCCTGGCGGCCGTGGTGATGCTGGAGCAGAAGTTCCGCCGCTATCACCTGTTCGGCCGCTTCTGGCGCGCTGACTGGCCACGCTTCCGTGGCCTCTTGCGGCTCGGCCTGCCGATCGCCGGCATTCTCGCTTTCGAGGTGACGATCTTCAATGCGGCCGCGCTGTTGATGGGCCTGATCGACGCGGATTCGCTGGCCGCGCACGCCATCGCCATCCAGATCTCCTCGATCTCCTTCATGGTGCCGCTCGGCCTCAACCAGGCGGTGACCGTGCGCGTCGGCCTGGCGCATGGCGCCGGCAATCCGGAGGCCGTGTCACGCGCCGGCTGGACGGCCTTTGTCATCGGCGTCTCGTTCATGGCGCTGATGGGCCTGGTTATGGTGCTGTTGCCACATCTTTTGATCAGCGCCTTCATCGATATGACCGATCCGGCCAACGCCAGGGTGATCGCGCTTGCCGTTTCGTTCCTGGTGTTTGCGGCAATCTTCCAGGTCTTCGACGGCGCCCAGGCCGTTGCCGCCGGCATGCTGCGCGGCCTGCACGACACCAAGGTGCCGATGATCTATGCCGCGATCGGCTATTGGGGCGTCGGCCTGCCGCTCGGCGTGCTGCTTGCCTTCCATTTCGGCTTGCACGGCGTCGGCATCTGGATCGGCCTGGCCTCGGGCCTCGCCGTGGTGGCGGCGCTGCTCCTGGCGCGCTGGCTGAGGCGCGACCGCATCGGCCCGGCGCTGTCCTTCGGCCATTGAAAGCAAAACGGCCGCCAACACCGCGCGGCCGCTGCCATCACCAGTCCGACGATCGATGGTTCATGCCTCGGGGTCGGCTGCGGCGGAAGCTTCCTGCGTCGAATGGGAAGCGTGACGAACACGGCCACCCCTAACCTTGCGGCCAGGATGCTGCCCAGCCCGATAACAAGTCGCCTTTTTCATGCCCATCGCCTCACGCCAAAATAGATTGCATTCGTACTCTATATCCGTTATTGATTACGAACGAAATCTAATAATGGAGATCGACGATGCGGGTTAGTCGCAGTCAGGCAGAGCAGAACCGGCAAACCGTGATCGATGTGGCAAGCCGACTTTTCCGCGAGCGGGGATTCGACGGCATCGGCGTCAAGGATCTGATGGAAGGCGCCGGGCTGACCCAAGGCGCGTTTTACAAACAGTTCGCATCCAAGGACGACTTGGTGGCGCAGGCGTCCAGGCGGGCATTGGAAAGCTGCGCGAACCGGTGGTCGGCCGCGGTCGCGGCGAGCCCCGAGGACCCGCTTGGCGCATTGATCGACTTCTATCTCAGCACGGGGCACCGCGAAGAGAGGATGGACGGCTGCCCGGTGGTTGCGCTCGGCTCCGATGCCGCAAGGCAGGGCATCGAGGTGAAGGCCTCATTCGAAGCCGGGATCAGGGACTACCTCGAGATGCTCGGCCTTTGGGTTGACGAAGCTGAGGGCAAGGAGCGCGGCGGCAACGCCATGGCGATTCTTTCGACAATGGTCGGCGCGATGGTCCTCTCGCGCGCCGTCAACGATCCCGATCTCGCGAAGGCCTTTCTCGATGCCGCGGCCGATCAGGTGCGCGAGGCAGTCGCGGCTTGAACGGCGCGCAGCGCGGCCGACACGCCCAAGCGATAGGAGAACAGATGCGACGAATTGTGGTTACAGGCATGGGTGCGGTCACGCCCCTCGCCGCTGGTGTCGAAGCGTCATGGTCGCGCCTCCTGGCCGGTCGCTCGGGGCTTCGGAAGCTTCCCGACGACATGGTGGGAGACCTGCCGGCAAAGATCGGCGGCGTGGTTCCCTCCCTGGAGGAGGATCCCGAGGCCGGCTTCGATCCGAATGCTTTCCTGGCTCCGAAGGACCAGCGTAAAGTGGACCGCTTCATTCTCTTCGCGCTGGCAGCGGCGGAAGAGGCAATTGCCCAGGCGGGATGGAAGCCGGTCTCGGAAAACGATCGCGTCCGCACCGCGACGATTATCGCTTCGGGCGTCGGCGGCTTCCCCGCCATCACCGAGGCCGTGCGCACGGTTGACCAGCGCGGTGTCCGCCGTCTTTCACCCTTCACGGTGCCGTCCTTCCTGGTGAACCTCGCGGCGGGCCACATCTCTATCCGCTACGGTTTCAAAGGTGCGCTCGGCGCACCGGTGACCGCGTGCGCTGCCGGCATTCAGGCGATCGGCGATGCGGCTCGTCTCATCCGCGCCAATGAAGCCGACATCGCCGTGTGCGGCGGGACCGAAGCCTGCATGAACGCCGTCAGCCTCGGCGGTTTTGCCGCCGCACGCTCGCTTTCGACGTCCTTCAACCATCGCCCTGAGGAGGCCTCTCGTCCTTTCGACGTATCGCGGGACGGTTTCGTGATGGGCGAAGGAGCCGGCGTCCTGGTCATCGAGGAATTGAACCACGCGCTCGCGCGCGGCGCCAAGCCGCTCGCCGAGTTCGTCGGTTACGGTACGACGGCGGATGCCCATCACGTCACGTCTGGTCCCGAGGACGGCGATGGCGCGCGTCGGGCCATGGAGATCGCAATTGCCCAGGCAGGTATTTCGCCGCGTGAGGTCGGCCATCTCAACGCGCACGCGACCTCCACGTCAGTCGGCGATCTGGGAGAAATGGCGGCGATCAAAAGCGTGTTCGGGGAAGATTACGGCATAGCGGTCAGCGGCACGAAATCGGCGACCGGGCATCTGCTCGGAGCCGCCGGCGGGCTTGGCGCGATCTTCACGATCCTGGCGCTCAGGGATCAGGTGGCACCGCCTACCCTCAATTTGAACACCCCTGATCCAGCGGGTGAAGGGATCGACTTCGTCGCAAACCGAGCCCGGCCAATGGAGGCGGAGTACGCAATCTCCAACGGCTTTGGCTTCGGAGGGGTCAACGCCAGCGCCCTATTCCGGCGCTGCGACGAAGAAGCTGTCCTGCGTGAGCGCCCTTCGTGATTGACGCTTTGCTTCAGTCTTTCTGCCTCTCCCGCTATAGTCCCACTCAAAGAAAGTGATTTCCATGAATAAGATCAATCCTGGCGTTGCCATCGTCACAGGAGCATCCTCGGGCATCGGACATGCAACGGCCAACACCCTGCAGAGTGCGGGCTTTCGTGTGTTTGGCACCAGCCGTCGCGCGGCCTCGGCAAAAGCCGACGGCATTACCATGCTGACGTGCGACGTGACCGACGAAACATCCGTATCGCAACTGGTCGACGACGTGCTGGCCGAAACGGGGCGCATCGACCTGCTTGTCAATAATGCCGGTATGGGCCTGTTTGGCGCGGCCGAGGAATCTTCGACCGTTCAAGCTCAGGCCCTGTTCGACGTGAACGTCTTCGGCGTTTTCCGAATGACAAACGCGGTCCTGCCGACGATGCGACGTCAGGGCGAGGGCAGAATCGTCAACGTGAGTTCGGTACAGGGGTTCATCCCCGCTCCCTATTTCGCGCTTTATGCCTCGACCAAACACGCCATTGAGGGCTACTCCGAATCGCTGGACCACGAAGTGCGCCCTTTCGGAATTCGAGTGGCACTGGTCGAGCCCGCCTATACCCGCACGTTATTCGAAGAAAGTCTCGCCACCCCGGATCAGTTGCTCGATATCTACAATACATCGCGCGCCGGCATGAAAGTTGCGGTGCGCAAAGCAATGGAAAATGGGGATACGCCCGATGTGGTGGCCAAGACCGTTCTGGCGGCCGCGA
Source organism: Mesorhizobium sp. (assembly GCA_019509685.1). The sequence continues at coordinate 10,843 of JAEKLU010000097.1, forward strand.
CCGATCCACAACCGAAGAGGCGTTATGCGGCGGGAAAAATGGCTCGCCAGGTCAGTCTCCTGCGCCGCTTCGTTCCCGCGTCCGCGTTCGACAAGAGCCTTCGGAAGCAACTCAGCCTGCCGGTCTGATTTTCGTTATCAATGAGGGCAAGCTCGCCAATTCGAAGCGCCGCTCACCATTCTCGATCAAGCCCGCGACGTTGGAGTTA
>JAEKLU010000098.1 GCA_019509685.1 Mesorhizobium sp.
ACGGAAAATCCCCCTGTCATCCCAGCTCGGCAAAACCATGCTTCAAACAGCGAGCGAATTGGAAACCGGGTTTCGTGTGCGGAGCGGTTAGTATAGTAATCTTATCAACATTGGGAGTGAGAGAACGATGCGCGACCTTTTGAAGACCGTTCCGGCGATCGTTCGCGGCCCCAGGCCGCCGGCGGCGGTCGTCGCGCGCTGACCGCTCCGTCAGGTTTTCGGCTCGCCACTATGGTTGGACGCGGCAACTCCATCATCATTGTCGGCGGCGGCGCCAGCGGTGTCGTGCTCGCCGCGCATCTCTTGAAATCGTCCAATCCGGACCTGCGCGTCACGCTGATCGAGAAGCGGCCGCATTTCGGCCAGGGCATGGCCTATTCGACGCTGCTCTCGGCGCATGTGCTCAACGTCAATGCCTCCGGCATGAGCGCCTATGCCGACGACCCGGGCAATTTCGCGCGCTGGCTGCTGGACCGCGGCTTTGCCAAACCCGACCAGGGTCCTTTCTATGCGCCGCGCAGCCTCTATGCCCGCTACCTGCAGGACCTGCTCGACGAGCTCGAGGAACGCGAGCGCGAGAGCGGCCGGTTGCGGCTGATCCGCGAGGAGAGCCTGTCGATCTCGCCGACGCCGGCGGGCGTCGAGGTGGCTCTCGCGAATGGAACAAGCGTCGTCGGCCATCTGGCGGTGCTCGCCACCGGCCATGACGAACAGCCCGGCGCCTTCCAGGGCCAGGCCGTCCGCATGGGCTCCGAGGGCGACAGCGCGCTCGATCCCGAGGCGCCGGTTCTGCTTTTGGGCACCGGTCTGAGCATGGTCGACGCCTTCCTGTCGCTGGAGCAGCGTGGCCATCGCGGCGCGATCATAGCTGTGTCGCGGCGCGGCCTGCTACCCTCGCCGCACCGCAAGGGCAATCCGATCAAGCTGGATGTCGCCGATATCCCGCTCGGCACGCAGCTTTCCTATTTCGTCGGCTGGTTCCGCAATCTGATTCGCGAGACGCAGAAGGCCGGCGGCGACTGGCGTGACGTGGTCGATGGTCTGCGGCCCTTCAACCAGACGATCTGGCAGAACTGGCCGTCCTCTGCCAAGCGCCGCTTCGTCGAGCATACCAAGGCCTGGTGGGACATCCACCGTCACCGCATGGCGCCGGAGGTCTATGCGCGGGTCACCGAAGCGGTCCAGTCGGGCCGCATCCGGCTCGTCGCCGGCCGGGTCGTGGATGTCATGCCGAACGATGGCTTCGTCGTAAAAATCCAGCCGCGCGGCAAGCAGGACATAGAGACCCTCGATGTCGCGCGCATCTATGACTGCATGGGCATCGCCCGCGACATATCGCGGACCTCGAACCGCGTCGTGCGCGCCCTGGTCGAGCGTTCCCTGGCGCGGCCCGACCCGCTGCGCCTCGGCCTTGACGTCACCGCCAAATGCGAGCTGATCGCGGCCGACGGCACGGTGTCGTCAAAACTGCTCGCCGTCGGGCCGCTGACGCGCGGCACCTTTTTCGAGATCGATGCCATTCCCGACATCCGCGTGCAATGCGCGAAGCTGAGCAAGCTTCTTCTCGGCTAGCAATTCCAGGAAAAGTGTGAAGCGGTCAGGCTCGGCGGCTTCGCCGTAGCCCTACCGTCCAGAATTGCGCCAAAATAAAGTCTAACCTCCCAGCGCCTCGCACACCACGCGCGCGGTTTCGGCGCCGGAAAAATTCTGCTGTCCGGTGATGAGGTTGCCGTCGCGCACGGCGAAGCCGCGCCACAGGCCGGCCTGGATATAATTGGCGCCGATCGCTTTCAGCTCGTCCTCGATCCGCCACGGCATCAGATGCTTGCCGCGTTCCAGCGCGCCCATTTGCCAGGTGGCGTTGTCGGCGAAATCCTCCTCGACATTGGCAAAGCCGGTTACCGTCTTGCCCGCGGCAAGCAGCGACCCGTCGGCCCGCCTGGCGTAGCGCAGGATAGCGGTGCCATGGCAGAGCGCTGCCGCCACCTTGCCGGCCTCGTGGAAGGCAACGAATTTTTCCTGCAGGCCGGTGGCGCGCTCATAGCTGAACATCGGCGACTGCCCGCCGGCGACGACGATGGCGTCGAAGCGCGCGACATCGATCGCCGAGACCGGCCTCGTGTTGTCGACCAGCGCCTGCAGTTTCGGGTTCGAAATGAAGCCGAGCGAAATGAGGTCGGTTTCCGAATAGCCCGAAGCATCGCGCGGGTCGCTCAATGCGTCGGCCTCGCATTTGCCGCCGTCCGGCGAAAAGATCTCGACCTCATAGCCGCGCTCGGTGAAGGCGAACCAGGGATGGGTGAGCTCGCTCCACCAGAAGCCGACCGGCCAACCTGTCGTGGTCGAGACCGCCGGGTTGGCGATGACGATCGCCACCCGCTTTGGGTTGCGCGCATTGACCGGATTGGGATCCCGAACACTCATCTCGCTCTCCTCCTGATGAAACGCTGCCCGACAAGGTCGGGCTCTTCAACCCCGCCAGATGGCGGGGCAATTTCCGCTTTCGCCTCGCCCGCCCCTTGCCTAGGATCGGCGCATGACACAACGCGGTAGACTCTATGGCTGCCCGGTCGAGTTCGCGCTCGACGCGCTGGGCGGCAAGTGGAAGACGGTGATCCTGGCCCGCATCAAGCAGGGGCCGCTGCGCTATTCGGAACTCCGCCGGTTGATCCCCTCGCTCTCCGACAAGATGCTGACGCAGCGCCTGGCCGATCTGGTCGAGATCGGCTTCGTCACGCTGGAGACCTCGCCCGACGGCAAGGCGCGCTACGCCTTGAGCCCGCGCGGCCATGACATCGCCGCGGCCCTGCAGGCGCTTTACGACTGGGGCGACGTGCACGGTCGCGCCGAGGGCGTGCGCTTCCGCACCGACGTCGAGGCGGCGGCTTAGAGCAATTCCAGGAAAAGTGTGAAGCGGTTTTCCGTCCGGAATTGCGAAACAAAAGAAAATCATTCTATGCGCCGGCAAGCGCGATGCGAAAGCCGGCGACATCGGTGACGATGGCTTCGCCAAGGAAGCGCAGTGTCGCCATCGAGCGGTCGCGCGCTTGCCTGTTGCCGAAGCCGCAGGCGTCCTCGATCACCACGGCGACGAAGCCGTTGTCGGTCGCCTGGCGCACCGTCGGCTCGATGCCGATCTCCATGGCGATGCCGGCAAGCGCCACCGCGCGCACACCGCAATCGCGCAAGGCAAAGGCGAGCGCGGTGGAATCGAAGGCCGACATAGTCAGTTTGTCGAACACCGCCTCGTCCGCGCGCGGTTCCAGCTCTGGCACGATCCGCGTTGCCTCGGCGTCGCGCGGGAACCAGGGCCGCACCGCGTCAGGACTGTCCAGGCGCTGCCAGGACATGGCGGTGCGCAATTGCGTGGCGCCCATCCATGCCTTCGGCAGCGACAGATGGCGCGTGAAGGCAACCCGCATGCCGGCCGAGCGTGCTGCTTCGAGCACGAGGCCGGTGCGCTCCACGATCGTCGCCGCGCCCTCGACCTGGCGGCAGATGCCGACCTGCATGTCATAGACCACCAGCGCCATGCGGCGCGGATCGCACCATTCGGCGAGGGTCGTTGGAACCTCTATCCCGTCACTGGAGCGGATCATGCCGCGGTCCGATCCCAGGGTTTGGCGATGTCGACGGTCGGGTCGAACAGGAATTCGAGCGGCAAGGGCGCGTCGAAGGCAATGAAATGCCATTCGAGCAGTCCGGCCTTGGACAGCGGGAAATCGTCGGTATAGCGCTTCGCCTCCTCGACGCTGTCGAGCTCGAAGACGATGATGACGCCACCGACATCGGCGCGCGCATAATTTTCGCGCACGATGCCTGCCTTCCAGAGCCGCCAGACATTGGAGACCTCGTCGGGCAGGTAGGGTCTGAGCTCATCGAGCGTGACGCCGGGCTTGAAATTGTCATAGGCAAGAATCTTCATCCGACCGTTCCTTGGCAATTGCTGTTCGCCCCGCGCCCCGTTCGGCTAACATGGTGGAAAAGGCACCGGCAACGAACGACATGGTGCGTTGAAATGGTCTCCTGACAGAGGCGATTTGAGCCGATCGATTGAGTAAGCACCTGGAGGAAGAACGGCGTGAGCATTGAAAAACTGAACCCTGAAGGCATGCACAGCAACCCAGCCTATTCGCAAGGCGTGTCGCTGCCCGCCTCGGCCCGCATCGTGCTGGTCGGCGGCCAGAACGGCGTCGACGCCGACGGCAACATCGTCGGCAAGGGCGATCTGGCAAAGCAGACGACGCAGGCGCTGGCCAATCTGGCCAAGGTGCTCGAGGCCGGCGGCGCGAAGCCGGAGGATCTGGTCAGCCTGTCGATCTATATCGTCGGCGATCAGGACATCCGCCCCGGCTTCGGCGCCTGGATGGCCTTCTGGGCCAACCGCGCCCCGCCGCCCATCATCAAGGCGCTGCGCGTGGCGGGCCTCGGCCACCCGGATTTTTTGATCGAGATCGAGGGACAGGCGGCAATCGAAAGTTAATTTTGTTGGCGTGGCGCTCTACGGCGCCCCCTCTACCCTACCGGGCATCCTCCCCCACGAGGGGGGAGATCAGCAGCTTCGGCGCACCGCGCATTTCTCCAACGCCGGCGATTAGCGAAAGCCGAGGCGATATCCAATCTCCCCCCTCGTGGGGGAGATGTCCGGCAGGACAGAGGGGGGCGCTGTCCCGCCGACTTTCAAATTGCCAGTCGGTTGTAGCCCTCCGCGAAATTCCATTCCCCGACTCGCCACCCGATTGGCACGATCTATCTTCTTTCGGGAAGCAAAGGGCTGGAAAAGACGGTTCCGTGCAATCCGCGAACCCGGAATGGATTCCGCTCGCGTCATGCGCAAGATTGCCGGACCCGCGTCGACCTGCTGCCACGGAGCGTCCAGATGAGCGAGCATAAAAAAGCAGCGCCTGACCGCGCCGACCCCAATCTGTCGAGGCTGCGCCCGCCTTACAGCTCGGTGCTCGACCTGATCGGCCAGACGCCGGTGGTCGAGCTGACCAAATTCGACACCGGCAAATGCCGGCTGTTCATCAAGCTCGAAAGCCAGAATCCCGGAGGCTCGATCAAGGACCGCATCGCGCTGTCGATGATCGCCGCGGCCGAGAAATCGGGCGCGTTGAAGCGCGGCGGCACCATCGTCGAGGCGACTGCCGGCAACACCGGCCTCGGCCTCGCCCAGGTCGGCATCCCGAAGGGCTACCGCATCATCCTGGTCGTGCCCGACAAGATGTCGCGCGAAAAGATCCAGCATCTGCGCGCTTTAGGCGCCGAGGTGCGCATGACGCGCTCCGACGTCGGCAAGGGCCATCCCGAATATTACCAGGACATGGCTGAGAAGATCGCCGCCGAGCTGCCCGGCGCCTTCTACGCCAACCAGTTCGCCAATCCGGCCAACCCGCTGGCGCATGAGACCACGACCGGGCCGGAGATATTTTCGCAACTCGATGGCGACGTCGACGCGGTGGTGGTCGGCGTCGGCTCCGGCGGCACGCTCACCGGGCTCGGCCGCTATTTCGCGAAACACTCGCCGAAGACCGAGATGGTGCTGGCCGATCCGGTCGGCTCGGTGCTGGCGCCGCTGATCAAGACCGGCAAGATGGAAGAAGCCGGCAGCTGGACCGTCGAGGGTATCGGCGAGGATTTCGTGCCGCCCAACGCCGACCTGTCGCTGGTCAGGAAAGCCTACTCGATCCCCGACAAGCAGAGCATGCTGGCGGTGCGCGACCTGCTGTCGAAGGAAGGCATTCTGGCCGGTTCGTCCTCCGGCACGCTGTTGTCGGCCGCGCTCCGCTATTGCCGCGAGCAGACGACACCAAAGCGCGTCGTCACCTTCGTCTGCGACAGCGGCAACAAATACCTGTCGAAAGTCTTCGACGATTTCTGGTTGGCCGAGCAGG
>JAEKLU010000099.1 GCA_019509685.1 Mesorhizobium sp.
CTCGTGCAGCGCGCCGATTTGTTCGAAGAAACCATCGCCGACATTTACGGGCAAAACCGGCTGATCGAGAAAGGCATCCTGCCGGCCGGCCTGATCGCGGCAAGCCCCGAATATCTGCGCCCTGTCGTCGGCACCGTGCCGGCCGGCGGCCATTTCCTGCATATGCTGGCCTTCGAGCTCGGTCGCGGCCCTGACGGAAGCTGGTGGGTCCTGGGCGACCGCACCCAGGCGCCGTCGGGCGCCGGATTTGCGCTGGAAAACCGCGTCGCAACCACGCGTGCGCTATCCGACATCTATGGCGAGATGCATGTGCATCGCCTGGCCGGCTTCTTCCGCCGCTTTCGCGACGCGCTGATCGGCATGGCCCGGGAAAATGACGGCCGCGTCGCCATTCTAACGCCCGGACCGCTCAACGAGACCTATTACGAGCATGCCTATATCGCTCGCTATCTCGGCATCATGCTGCTCGAGGGCGAGGATCTGACCGTTTCCGGCGGTAAGCTGATGGTGCGCACGGTGTCCGGGCTGATGCCGATCAGCGTGCTGTGGCGCCGGCTCGACGCCGCCTTCGCCGACCCGCTGGAACTGCGGCCGGACTCGCAAATCGGCACGCCTGGCCTGGTCGAGGCAATCCGCCGGGGTACTGTTTCGACGGTCAATGCGCTGGGTTCGGGCCTGATGGAAACGCGGGCGCTGCTCGCCTTCCTGCCGAAGATTTCGCGCGAATTGCGCGGCGAGGAGCTTCTGTTGCCGAGCGTCGCGACCTGGTGGTGCGGGCAGGACAGCGAGCGCCAGCATGTGCTCGCCAATCTCGACCGCATGGTTGTCGGCCCGGCGCTGTCGACGCGGCTTGCCTTCGAGGACGACGACCAGACCAGGCTCGGTTCGGCGCTGACGCCGGAGCAACGGGCCGCGCTGGTCGCGCGCATCGAAAGCGATGGCGGCGGTTTCGTCGGCCAGGAAGCGGTGACGCTGTCGACGACGCCGGTCTATGTCGGCGGCTGGCTGGAGCCGCGGCCGGCAAGCCTGCGCGTCTATCTGGCGCGCACGCCCGATGGCTGGACGGTGATGCCGGGCGGCTTTGCCCGGGTCGGCCTGTCGCTCGACCCGACGGCGATTGCCATGCAGCGCGGCGGCCAGGCGGCCGACGTCTGGGTGGTCAGCGACAAACCCGTCGAACGCGAGACGCTGCTACCGCAGGAGCATGACAGCTTCGCCCGCACCATGCCCGGCAGCCTGCCAAGCCGCGCGGCGGAAAACCTGACCTGGCTCGGCCGCTATATCGAGCGCTCCGAAGACACTGTGCGCATCCTGCGCGCCTATCATGTGCGGCTGGCCGAGACGTCCGATCCGGACATGCCGCTGCTCGCCGACATCAGGGACTATCTCGAGCCATTCGGCATCGACCTGGAATCGGCCATTCCGCCTGGATTGATCGGCACGCTCGACAGCGCCGTCTACAGCGCCGGACAGATCCGCGATCGCTTTTCGCCCGACGGCTGGCTGGCGCTGAAGGACCTGTCGAAGACGGTGCACAAGTTCGCGGACACGGTTGCGCCTGGAGACGATGCGACGCGGGCGATGACGGTGCTGCTGCGCAAGCTCGCCGGCTTTTCCGGCCTGCTTCACGAGAACATGTACCGTTTCACCGGCTGGCGTTTCCTTGAAATCGGCCGGCGGATCGAGCGCGGCATCCAGATCGCGCGCACGCTTGCCCGTCTCACTCGCTCGGGCGCGCCGGACGGCTCGCTCGACATGATGCTGGAGATCGGCGACAGCGTCATGACCCATCGCCGGCAATATCCGGTGCGGGCCGGGCGGCGCACGGTAATCGACCTTTTGGCGCTCGACCCGCTCAATCCGCGCTCGATCCTGTTCCAGCTTGAGCGGCTGAAGGCGGAAATCGGGCTGCTACCGTCCGTCGGCCCGGAGGGGCAGATGTCGGTGGCAGCCAAGGAAATTCTGCAGCTCAACACGGCGATCGCCGTCATGGAGCCTTCAGAGATGTCGGCGGAAGTGCTGGACGATCTCGCTACCGAGATCGGCAACCTCTACAGCAGCCTCGCCAAAGCCTATTTCGGATAAAGCAGGTTCCGCAAAAGTGTCGTGCGGTTTTGCGACAAGAACCTGCGTCAAGATAAGAAATTAAGCATGCTGTACGATATCAGGCTTCATCTCAGCTACGATTATGACGCCGCAGCCGGTGGCAGCCGGCATCAGGTTCGGGTGCTGCCGCCGACGATTGCGGGCGTGCAACGCGTGGTCGCCGCGTCGCTGTCGTTTGTGCCGAACCCGTCGGAGCGTACGGATTTTTCCGATTTCTTCGGCAACAACGTCACCGCGATCGCCTTTCGCGACGTCCATGACGGGCTCGATATCAGAATGAGCGCGCGCGTGTCGGTGTCGCGTCCTGAGCCTGGGCTCGACGTCTCGCCCGATCTGCAGCGGTTGAGGGAAGAACTCGGCGCGGTGCGGTCGCTGGCGCCGGATGCGCCGCACCACTTTCTCGCCGCCAGCGATCATGTCGGCATCGATGCCGCGATCACCGCCTATGCGCGGCGGAGCCTTGCCGGTTCGACCGCCGCCACGGTCATGGACCTGTGCGACCGCATCCATCGCGATTTCACCTATGACGGCAAGGCGACCACCGTTCGCACCAGGGCCAGCGACGCCTTCGCCCTGAAGCGCGGTGTGTGCCAGGATTTCTCGCACATCATGATCGCTGGCCTGCGCGGACTGGGTATCCCGGCGGGCTATGTCAGCGGGTTCCTGCGCACGATCCCACCCAAAGGCAAACCGAGGCTGGAAGGCGCGGACGCCATGCATGCCTGGGTCAAGGCCTGGTGCGGGCGCGACGCCGGCTGGCAGGAATTCGACCCGACCAACGGCATGCGGGCGAGCAACGACCACATCACCGTCGGCTATGGCCGCGACTATTCCGATGTGGCGCCGATCGTCGGCGTGCTGAAGACGACGGGCGGCCAGGTCGGCGACCAGGCCGTGGACGTCATTCCGGTCGCGGCCTGACGCACCCAGGATACCCTCCTCCAAAAATACGGAACCTGCAGCGGTTACGCGGCTTATCTACGCGCTATTTGCGTGGAGCCATCATGTTGCAACGGCTGCAATCGTCGGCGAGCGAAGAAGAGAGCGCTAAGATCGGCGCGCAAAGTTCGGCCGAGCGTGCCTCGCTCAGCTATGTCAGCGATGCCGACCCGGGCATCCGGCGCCTGAGGAAAGGCAAAGGTTTTGCCTACGCCGATGCCAATGGCAGGCCGGTCGGCGCCGCGGCCCTCGATCGCATCAAGGCGATCGTTATCCCGCCGGCGTGGACGGATGTGTGGATCTCGCCTGATCCGAACGGCCATATCCAGGCGACCGGCCGGGACCAGCGCGGGCGCAAGCAGTATCGCTATCATCCGCTTTGGGGCGAAGAGCGCGACGGCGCCAAATATTCGAGCCTGGTGGCCTTTGCACAAAGCCTGCCGGAATTGCGCCGCCGCATCGATGCCGATCTGCGCCGCCACGGCCTGCCGTTCGAACGCGTCGTCGCGGCGGTCGTCTGGCTGCTCGACAACACGATGATCCGTGTCGGTAACGCCGCCTATGCGCGCGACAACAAGAGTTTTGGGCTCACCACGCTGCGTGATCGCCATGTCGACATCAAAGGGTCGAGCCTGCGGTTTGCCTTCAAGGGCAAATCCGGCAAGGAATGGAAGCTGAAGTTGGTCGACCGGCGCATCGCCCGGGTCGTGCGCGGCGCCCAGGACATTCCAGGGCAGCATCTGTTCCAGTATTTCGACGAGGATGGCGAGAGGCGCAAGCTGCGCTCCGACGACGTCAACCGCTATATACGCGAGGCTATCGGGGCCGATTTCAGTTCCAAGCATTTCCGCACCTGGGGCGGCACCATCCATGCGGCGTCGCTGTTTGCCGGCGCCGAGCTGCCCGAAAGCAAGACCCAGCAAAAGCGCCTGATCAACAGCGTCGTCGACAAGGTGGCCGAACGCCTGAACAACACGCGCGCGGTCTGCCGCAAATGCTACATTCATCCGCTCGTTTTCGACGCGTGGTCCGAGGGGCGCCTGCTGACCGAGATGGCCGACGCAAACAAGCGGAAACGGCTGATCGCCGGGCTCGATGAGGAAGAAACGCTGGTGCTCCGGTGGCTCCAGTCGCACGGGGCCTGACCGGCTCGGCAAGTCTATGACAGCCCGACAATTTTTTTATCGACCTTGTGTCGGTTCGCGCCCTACTGTCGCGTCCTTTGATATGGAAAGGACGAAAAAATGCTCTACGCCATCCTCTGCTATGCCTCCGAAGACGTCGTCAGTTCCTGGAGCAAGGAACAGGACGACGAGGTGATGGCCAAGATACTCAACGTCCAAGAGAAATATGCCAAGGCCGGTCGACTTGGGCCAGTGGCCCGGCTGCTGCCGACGACCGCGGCCACGACGCTGCGCAAGGTCAAGGGCGAGTCGATCGTGCTCGACGGCCCGTTCGCCGAGACCAAGGAACAGTTCCTCGGCTTTTATACGCTCGAATGCCGCGATCTCGACGAAGCCGTCGAATTCGCCCGCGAGCTCTCCGAGGTCAATCCGAGCGGCGGATCGTATGAGATCCGGCCGGTTTCGGTCTTCAATCCGACAAAGGTTGCTGTATGACCGAGCTTGCCTGGATAAGCACCGCGATCAGCAATGCCCGCCCGCAGGCGATGGGCGCGCTGCTGCGCTACTTCCGCAACCTCGACGCGGCGGAAGAGGCTTTCCAGGACGCATGCCTGAGGGCGCTCAAGAATTGGCCGAAGAACGGGCCGCCGCGTGACCCGGCGGCCTGGCTGATCTTTGTCGGCCGCAACAGCGGCATCGATGCTGTGCGCAAGACCGCCAAGCAGGCGCCAATGCCGGAAGAGGACCAGATCTCCGATCTGGAGGATGCCGAGGGCGACATGGTCGAGCGACTGGATGGGGCGCATTACCGCGACGACATCCTGCGGCTTTTGTTCATTTGCTGCCATCCGGATCTGCCGGCAACGCAGCAGATCGCGGTGGCGCTGCGTATCGTCTCCGGCCTTACGGTCAAGCAGATCGCGCGCGCCTTTCTGGTCGGTGAGAGCGCCATGGAACAGCGCATCACGCGCGCCAAGGCGCGCATTGCCGACGCCGGCGTGCCGTTCGAGACGCCGGGCGCGGTCGAGCGCTCGGAGCGGCTCGCGGCGGTTGCCGCGATGGTCTATCTGATCTTCAACGAGGGCTATTCGACCAACAGCGGCGAGGCGCCGGCCCGCGCGCCGCTCTGCGAGGAGGCGATCCGCCTTGCCCGCCTGCTGCTCAGGCTGTTCCAGGCCGAGCCCGAGATCATGGGCTTGACCGCGTTGCTTTTGCTGCAGCATGCGCGGGCGCCGGCGCGCTTCGACGCGAATGGCGAGATCATCCTGCTCGACGACCAGGACCGGTCGCTGTGGAGCCGCAAGATGATCGACGAGGGCCTGGCGCTGGTCGACAAGGCGCTGCGCCATCGCAAGCCCGGTCCTTACCAGGTGCAGGCGGCGATCGCGGCGCTGCATGCGCGGGCGGCGACACCCGAGGACACAGACTGGATCGAGATCGACCTGCTCTACGGCCTGCTCGAGCAGATGCAGCCGTCGCCGGTGGTGACGCTGAACCGCGCTGTCGCCGTGAGCAAGGTGCGCGGTCCGGAAGCGGCGCTTGCCATGATCGAGCCGCTGGAAGACCGGCTTTCGGGCTATTTCCACTTCTTCGGCCTGCGCGGCGGACTGTTGATGCAACTCGGCCGCAACGAGGAGGCGCGCGTCGCCTTCGACCGCGCCATCGCCTTGGCCAACACCGCGGCGGAAGCGGCGCATATCCGCATGCATATCGACCG
>JAEKLU010000100.1 GCA_019509685.1 Mesorhizobium sp.
GCGGGCGACGCCAAGGCCGGGATGCAACGTCGTGAACGGATAGTCGGCGATCTTCGGCTTGGCGGCGGTGACCGCTGCCAGGAAGGTCGACTTGCCGGCATTGGGCAGGCCGACCAGCCCGGCGTCCGCAATCAGCTTCAGGCGCAGCCAGATGTTCAGCTCCTCGCCCGGCAGTCCGGGATTGGCGCGGCGCGGCGCCTGATTGGTCGAGGTCTTGAAATGCTGGTTGCCGAATCCGCCATTGCCGCCCTTGGCGAGCAGAAAGCGCTGGCCGACCACGGTCAGGTCACAGATCAGCGTCTCATTGTCCTCGGCGAAGATCTGCGTGCCGGCCGGCACTTTCAGCGTCACGTCGGCGCCCTTGGCGCCGGTCATGTTGCGGCCCATGCCGTGGGTGCCGGTCTTGGCCTTGAAATGCTGCTGGTAGCGGTAGTCGATCAGCGTGTTCAGCCCGTTGACCGCTTCCGCCCAGACGTCGCCGCCGCGGCCGCCGTCACCGCCATCCGGGCCACCGAACTCGATGAACTTCTCGCGCCGGAACGACACCGAACCGGCGCCGCCGTCGCCGGAGCGAATGTAAACCTTGGCTTGATCGAGGAATTTCATCGTTTCGAGTTTCTGCTATTGCGGATTAGAGGCATGTCGAGATTCAGGTCACGCCGAACCGAAACCGGTATTTGCATGCCGGCATTGCCTGAATCTCGACATGCCTTAAACCAAGGCGGGGCCCAGGGCGAGGCCGATTTGCGACTAAAGCGCCGGATGCCCTTTTGCCGGGGACGCGGTAGCACTGGGGCCGGGCATGGCTGAAGGGGCGCGGGAATGAAGGTCGTTTCCTATAACATTCAGTACGGCATCGGGCTCGACGGCAAATACGACGTCGGCCGCATTGCCGACGCGGTACGCGGCGCCGACGTGATCGCGCTGCAGGAGGTGACGCGCAACAATCCCAGAAACGGCGACCGCGACATGGTGGCCGAGATCGGCGAGGCGCTGCCCGATTATTTTGCCGCCTATGGCAGCAATTTCGAGGTCAACATCGGCGGGCGCGTGGAGAACGGCCGCGCCGTCTCGACCAATTTCCAGCTCGGCAACATGGTGCTGTCGAAGACACCCATCCATCTGTCGCGCAATCTCCTTTTGCCGCGCAGCCGTAGCCTCGAGACGATGAACTTCCAGCGCGGCGCCCTCGAGGCGCTGATCGAGACGCCGCTCGGCTTCATCCGCTTCTACTCCACCCATCTCGACCATCGCAGCCCGGTCGAGCGCCAGAACCAGATCCGCTTCCTGCGCCAGCGCCTTTTGAACTACACGCTGGAAGGCGGCGGGCTGTCCGGCATTCCCGAAATCGGCTTGCCGGACCTGCCCTATCCGGAAGCCTTCATCGTCATGGGCGACTTCAACATGCTGCCGGGGTCGCCCGAATATGTCGAGCTGGCCGGCCGCCCCGACCACGAATTCGGCATGCCCTTGACCGCCGATCTTGCCGTCGACGTCGCCCAGCGTCTCGATATTGCCGGTCTCGTCACCTGGGTTGATCCCGACCGCCCCGCCGATGCCAGCCGCCACAAATGCATCGACTATGTCTTCACCAGCGCCTCGCTGGCCAAATCGCTGCAGCGACTGTGGGCCGACCGGCAGGCGGTCGGCTCCGATCACCTGCCGCTCTGGGCCGAGCTCGGCTGACAAGCATTCATCCCGCAACGTTTTCCCGTTCGACGATCGCCATTGCGATCGCATCGCGATACTCCCCGTCGATGTAGACGGCATCGCGCTGCAGGCCTTCTCTGACAAACCCAACCTTGTCGTAAAGCGCGATGGCGCGGGCATTGTCGGAGTGCACGAAAAGCTCGACGCGGACAAAGCCGTCCCTGCGCGCCTGCGCCACGGTTGCATTGATCAGTTTCAGTCCAAGGCCATGCCCCCTGTAGGCCGGGAGAATGCCCATTCCAAGCGTGCCGCGATGAGCGTGTATGGGCCGATCGTGCCGAGTGATGTCACACCAACCGACAACCTCGTCCCGAACAATCGCCACATATCGTGGATCGCCTCTTCCGAGGCGATCCATGACAAATGTTCTGGCTTGATCCAGCGGCGGCGCCTCGAGGAAGGACAGGTACTTTCGCTCGCGCGAAACGATATCGAGCGCGTGATGAAAGCTTTCAATATGCCCAATCGCTAACGGCACGATCGCGACCGTTTCAATATCAGTGCTGTCCTCAACCATCGCCTTCACCAGCGCCACGCATCAGAAATGCACCCAGTTTCTGAGGCTGGTCCACGTCTTGCGATCCAGCCTGTAGCGCTCGACCGGCACCTGGCCGGCGACGATCGAGTTCAACATGCCCTGGCCGGCATACTGGAAGCCGCACTTGTGGATGACCCGGCGCGAGGCCGGGTTGATCACCCGGGTCGAGGCATGCAGCACCTGGATCGAGGTCTTCTGGAAGGCGAGATCGACCAGCGCATGCGCAGCCTCCGTCGCGTAGCCGCGCTTCCAGTAGGGCTCGCCGATCCAGTAGCCGAGCTCGAGCCCGCGATCGGTGGTGTTGAGCCCCGCGCAACCGACGAAGGTGCCGGTGCCGGCGAGCGTCAGCGCATAGACGATTCCGGCGCGCCGCGAGGCCGCCATGGCCAGGAAGGCGCGGCCCTCGGCTTCGCCATAGGGGTGCGGCATGCGGGCCAGCATCTCGGCGACGTGGCGGTTGTCGGCAAGCGCGACGAGTTGTTCGAGATCGCTGTTGCGCGGCGCACGCATGACCAGACGCTCGGTGGCAAGCACCGGGCAGTCGACCGCGTAACTTTCGTCGTCCGTATCTTCCGCTTCGGCAACCATTTTAGTCCTCCAGGGCAAGAAAATGAAAAAGGAGAGATGGGCGGCCCATCTCTCCTGATCCTTTTCCTGGCCTGGCCAGACACCGGTTCCCGAGATGGGCGCCGGTGTTGTGGTGCGGAACCGGCTACTCCGCTGCTTTGGTAATCGGGTTTACCGACACGTAGGTTCGGCCGTTGGCTTTTTTGTTGAAGGTGACCGCGCCGGTCTCAAGCGCAAAAAGGGTGTGATCCGTGCCCATGCCGACATTGACGCCGGCATGCCAGGTCGTGCCGCGTTGGCGGATGATGATGTTGCCCGGGATCACGGCTTCGCCGCCGAACTTCTTCACGCCCAGACGCTTGGAGTGCGAATCGCGACCGTTGCGCGACGAACCGCCAGCTTTCTTGTGTGCCATCTAACTAACTCCGATGCGCCTCAGGAGGCGCTTGAATGGTCTTATGAACGCGTTCGCGTTCCGTTTCAAGTCCGTACCGGCGACGATCGTCGCCGGTAAAAATTACTTCTTCGCCAGTTCCTTGGCCTGCTCGCGCCAGTCCTTGATCTGGTCGGCGCTGAACGGCATGTGCTCGTCGATCTTGGCGACGTCCTTGTCGGTCAGCTTGGCGAGCTGCGCGAAGGTGACGATGCCCTGCTCGGCGAGGTCCTTGGCCGCGACCGGGCCGATGCCCTTGATCACGGTGAGGTCGTCCGGCTCGCCTTTCGGCGCCTTGAACAGCGGCGCGGACTTGGCTTCGGCAGCAGCGGTTTCGGCCTTGGCCTCTTCCTTCGGAGCGGCCTCGGCCTTGGCTTCCTTCTTGGCCTTGGGCTCCTTCGGCGCGGCCTCGGCCTTCGCCTCGGCGGCGACTTCAGCCTTGGCTTCCGGCTTGGCGGCGGCCTTCTTCGCCGGCTTGGCGCCGCCCAGCAGGATCTCGGAGATCCTGACGGTGGTCAAAAGCTGGCGGTGGCCGATCTTGCGGCGCGAATTCTGGCGGCGGCGCTTCTTGAAAGCGATGACGGTGCGGTTCTTGCCCTGCTCGACGACTTCCGCCGTGACCAGAGCGCCATCGACGAACGGCGCGCCGAAGGTGACATTCTCGCCCTCGCCATGCGCGAGCACATTGCCGATCTCGACGATATCGCCGACCTTGGCTTCGACTTTTTCGATCTTCAAGAGATCGTTGGCGGCGACGCGATACTGCTTGCCGCCCGTTTTGATGACTGCGAACATTTTTTGCCTTTCGCTGTTCGGTCGGCCTTGATGAGCCGCCTGAGGCGGTTCGGCCGTCTTTTTGTCAGTCTGCGGGTTCAAAAAACAAGCGGCGCGGAAGAACCCTCCACGCCGATTGCGCGCTGTCCCTAACCGAAGGTTGCGCCGGAGTCAAGGCAAGCGGCGCTCCAAGGTGCGACCGGCTGGAGCCGCGCCGTCGGTCGCCGCATGAAGAAGCGGGAAATCGCTCGAATAGGGCCTTGTAACTCCAGCGGTCAGCCGTTATCTAGCGCGCTGCGCCGGCAACGGCCGACCATGACCTCGCGGAGAGGTGGCAGAGTGGTCGAATGCACCGCACTCGAAATGCGGCATACTCGCAAGGGTATCGGGGGTTCGAATCCCTCCCTCTCCGCCATTGGCCGCCGATTACACGCTATAGTGCGATATCGCCACCGATCGCCGCATCGCCACCAACTGGCATAGCGAACCGCCGACATACGCTACAGCCCGATATCATGAGAGTGGCGACAGCAACTTACGACCCCATTTTCTGACGTTAGTCGCCTAAAAGCGAAGGCAACGAAAGCAGGCCTTACGGGCTTGCGCCGCAACTCTGCGCTCGCGGTACATACAGACACCCCGACGAACCGCTCGCTTCCGACACAGAACGAGCTTTATGATCCAGCAAGGCTGCCTAGCTCGTCCTTGGCGCCCAACCCCCGGAAGATGAGCGCTATTATCCTTGCTGCCTGAGCATCCCTCCCGGGATAGGATGGGATTTGCCAAAGGACTCCGAGAAGCATCAAAACATCGTCGGCATCTGCATCGCGATCAATCGCACCGGCAGTCTCGCATGCAGCTAGGAGTGAACGCACCGCCAACACCATCTGCTGATAGGCCTCGCGTTGATCGTCCTCGGACGTGGCTCCTTGCAGAAGTTTTGCCACCCCGCGCTTCATGGCACTGGAAACGGCCAGCTGGGCACACCACAGACGGAACGCCTCCAGCGGCGGATGCTCCTGAAGAAGCGTGGATGCGAGAGCCGCAAGGGCGTTGATCTCCTTGCGATAAATGGCCAGGGCCAGAGCTTCCCGCGTCGGGAAGTGGCGATAGAGCGTGCCTTGCCCAACTCCGGCTGCCTTGCCGATGGCGCTCAGCGGCGTTTCGGGATCGGCCGTCAGGGCCTTTCGTGCCACCTCAAGTATGCGATCACGATTGGCGCGGGCGTCTGCTCGCAATCCATCCTCTTCTACAGCCATATCGCCTCTTGACTAAACGGACAATTGTCCGTTACTTGACGCTAAGCGGACACTTGTCCGAATATAGCGGATGTGGAGACAGACATGCAATATGCCAAGCTCGGCCGGACGGGCCTCGATATTTCGCCCATCGCTATTGGCTGTATGGGGTTCGGGGACCCGTCGCACGGCTACCCTTCCTGGTCGCTTGACGAGGATGCAAGTCGACGCCTCATTCGCCACGCACTCGAAGCGGGCATCAATTTCTTCGACACCGCCAATTTGTATTCAAACGGTTCCAGCGAGGAGATCCTCGGCCGGTCACTGAAGGACTTTGCGCACCGCGAAAACGTTGTGATCGCCACCAAACTCAGCGCACCAATGCGCGATGGGCCGAATAGTATAGGGCTATCGCGTAAGGCGATCATGACCGAAGTCGATATGAGCCTCAGGCGCCTGGGCACCGACTATATCGACCTCTACCAAATCCATCGTCGTGACAGGACCACCCCCTGGGAAGAAACGCTCGAGGCCCTGAACGATGTCGTCAAGGCCGGCAAGGTCCGGTATCTCGG
>JAEKLU010000101.1 GCA_019509685.1 Mesorhizobium sp.
CGCGAACCGTTCCCGAGCGTCGCCACCGCCACCAGTTTGCGAGCCGGAAAAATCACCGAATGCCCATTGCTCATCACCTCGCGCATGAACGAGGGCCGCGTCATCTTCGCCGACGGCATCGAACAGGATTTCATCGCCTTCGACTGGGGCCGCCAGGTCCGGCTGGCGCCGGCCTCACGAGCGCTGCACCTGGTCGTCGACGGTTAGAGCGATTTCAGGAAAAGTGTGAAGCGGTTTTTCGTCCGAAATTGCGTCAAAACAAATAGTTAGAGAATTTTTCGGTTTCCATGAAACGGTGAAATGCTCTAGGGCGATTTTCTCACGCTCGCTTGCCAGCTCCCACCGCCGGGCGCATCGATCGCCGTTATAGGCATCTAATCAACCGGGCGGATATCCGCGTCGGCAACGCAGTAAGCCGCGTAGCGGAAATCGCGGATGGTCGCGACCTCGTCGCCCCGCCAGCCGATCAGCATGAAGCCACGGACCGCGTTCTCCGCCTGCGGGTTGCGGATCAGGATCGCCGGCCTGCCGTCGACGAAGCCGAGCGACAACGCCCAGTCGCCGGCGCGGTCGTAATTGCCGAAATAGGTCGAGGCCTGCTTCTTGCCGCCGAGCCGGAGGCGGTTGACGACCTCGAGCTGGATATCCTCGGCAATCAGCGCCCTGACGGCGTCGAAGTCGCGCGCGTTGAAGAGATCGACATAGCGGCGCAGGCGGCGCTCTTCCTCCGGATCGAGCCTCGGCATGGCGACGTCGTCGGGCGCTGCCGCCAGCGCCTTCAATTCGGCGCGGCCGCGATGCAGCGCCGCCTTGGTGGCTGCCAGCGTCGCGCCCGTCACCGCGCAGGTTTCGGCGAGGCTGAGGCCAAGCACGTCGGTCAAGATCACGGCGCTGCGCTGCGCCAGCGTCAGCTGCATGAAAGCGCGAAGGCTCGCAGCCGCCGCAAGCCTGGCTTCCGCGCTGGCGGAAAAATCCTCTATCGCCGTCATGTCGGCCTCGGTCGTTCGGGAACGTTCCCGCTGGCGGCGGCGCAGATGATCCTGCGCCGCATTGTGCGCGATGCGATAAAGCCACTGCTCGGGGCGTTCGACCAGGGCGCCATCGTCATGCGCGGCAAGCGCCTTCACGACAGCCTCCTGGACGATGTCCTCGCCCTCGATCGCGGAGCCGGCCATGCGGGCGGCATAACGGTGCAATTTGGGGCGCAGGTCGACGAGCATCGCTTCAAGCGCCGAGCGGTCGAAATGTGTTGTGCTCATCGTTGCCGTTCTCGTTTCGCCGGCATGGCTTTCATGCAAGCCCTTGCCGCTCAAGCCGGCAGGATTTCGCCGGCGCCGGTCAGCATATGATAGTCGCCGACAATCTTCGCCTGCGATCGTGCAAGCGGTGTCGAGCGCCGCTCGGCATGATCGGCTCCAAAAGCCTTGAAAGCATCGAGCCCGGTCAGCGCCGAACTGTCCTTGTCGAAACCGACAAGGTGGATGAACTCGCCATTGTCCAGTTCGAGCACCAGATAGCGCAGGGATTGCGGCTTCGTCTCATCGAGCGCCTCGAACACTTTCGCCACCAGCGTCCGGTTCTCGGCGATTGCAATGTCCTTCACGCCGTAACGGATGAAATTGTAGGTCATCGTCATCTCCTTCGATCAGTCTGCGAAGGAAAGACGTTCTGGCTCGGTGAAAAGATTCTCGGCCGCCTGCGAATCTTTTCGCCGAGCCGGATCGTCTTTCAGCAGTAGGGCCGTATCCGCGGCCGTGATGAGGAGAGACATCATGCATATCCAGTTTGCCGAGTTGCCGGTGTTCGACCAGGACCGCGCCAAGGCGTTTTACATCGACAAGCTCGGATGCCAGGCGATTGCCGACCAGCCGATGGGCGACGGCGGTTGGCGTTGGGTCGAGCTGGCATTGCCTCTGGCGGTCACCAATTTGCACTTCATCAGGCGGCCAGACGATGCGCCGAGCGCGGAGCCGGTGCTTGTTCTGGTCGACGACGATGTCGAGGCCACAGTCTCCGCGCTGAAGGCGCGGGGTGTCGAGATCGTCACCGAGCCGCAGGAAGCACCCTGGGAGCCCGGGCGCACCATCGCTGAATTCCGCGACAGCGAAGGCAACCGCATGGTGCTGGCCAACCGGTAGCGACAGGCATAGGGCCCTGGTATCGGCTGCCTGGCAGGATCGAGTACAAAGCCCCTCTCCTTATTTGATCAGCGCGCCGCGGTCATCGCGTCGATCAGGGAAACGATCGTCTCGTCGGCTGCCGTTTGCGGTTGCATCCGGCCACTCGCCAGTTCGACGGAAAGCCTGCACAAGGCGGAGTTGACGGGCGTCGCCATGCCATGCAGCCGCCCGAGAAGGACGATCTCGCCATTGAGGAAGTCCGTTTCGAGGGAGCCGGTTCCCCGAACGATGCTCTGCAGCGTCGAGGAGCCGACCCGAGCGCGGCCCGGGACGGCGCTGATGGTCAGTTCTTCGCGCGCCATCGCGTCGGTCTTGTCCCAGCCGATCCCGGCGCCGGCCAGCACGGCCTCGGCCTCGGCGCGCGCCTTGGCATACCATTTCTGCTGAAGCCGGGTTTCCCCAAGAGCCGCGTCGATGATGTTGCGCAGGTTGGCCAGCAGCTTGCGATACTTGCTGCTCATCACATTGTCCCTGGGGTCGACGATGAAGCCGGATGCGCTGAGAACCCCGGCGAGTTTCTCGACCGTGTCGTCGGTTCCGGAAGGATAGCGGCCGATGTCGAAGGCGCCGATCTTGGGCGCGAAATACGCCGCGACTTGACCCGGCGTGTCGTAGTCGGCCGGCAGCATGACGGTCGCGCCGTAGACATTGGCGAAGAAACGCAAGGCGAGCGCCTCGTTGGCAACGCCGTTCTGGAAGCAGAACACTGGCTGTCCCGCCCCGCCGGCGGCGTTGAGCCGTTGCAGCGCGCCCAGCGTATCGGGGGTCTTCATCGTCAGGAAGACGACATCGTCCGGCTTGAACGAAATCTCGGCCGGATCGGCATGGACGGGAAAGCGCGCGGTTCTTGTATCTTGCGGGGTGGAAAGCGTCAGCCCCGCAGTACGAATGGCGTCGAGCTGCCGGCCGCGGGCAATGCCTGCGACCTCGTATCCGGCAAAACTCAGCTGCGCCGCGATGGCGCCGCCGACCGCGCCGATGCCATAGACGATGATCCGCATGCTATTCCCGTCGTGATTGGAGTTGGGACTTCGGTGGACAACAATTGACCGAAAAAGCCTACAGCCTTGTCGCCGAGCCGGCGATCACCCAAGTTCTCCATTCACGCAATCGTGGCCGCCGCTGCTCGTCCGGCGCTCCTGCCGGAAAAAATGCAGCCGCCGAGGAACGTGCCTTCCAGCGCCGCATAGCCATGCACGCCGCCGCCGCCGAAGCCGGCCACCTCGCCCACCGCATAGAGTCCCGGCACCGGCTGCCCGGCGGTGTCGAGCACGCGGCTGTCAAGATCGGTCTGCAGGCCGCCCAGCGTCTTGCGGGTCAGGATGTTGAGCCGCACCGCGATCAGCGGGCCGTTTGCCGGGTCGAGCATCTTGTGCGGCTTTGCCGTGCGGATCAGCCTGTCGCCGAGATAGGCGCGGGCGCCGCGCAACGCGGTGATCTGCATGTCTTTCGAGAACGGGTTGTCGAGCTGCATGTCGCGGGCGCGGATCTCGCGCTCGACCTGCGCCACCTCCAGCAGCGGCTCGCCGCCGGCCAGCGCGTTCATGCGCGCGACGAGCTTCGAAAGGTCAGCCTCGACGATGAAATCCTCGCCCTTTTCCATGAAGGCTTTCACCGGGCCTGGAATGCCGCTCGTCGCGCGGCCGAGCACTTGGCGCCAGCTCTTGTTCGTCAGGTCCGGATTCTGCTCGGAGCCCGACAGCGCGAACTCCTTCTGGATGATTTTCCTGGTCAGGATGAACCAGGAATAATCGAAGCCGGTGCCCATGATGTGGCTGAGCGTGCCCAGCGTGTCGAAACCCGGATAAAGCGGCACCGGCAACCGCTTGCCGCGCGCGTCGAGCCAGATCGAGGACGGCCCGGGCAGGATGCGGATCGCGTGATCGGTCCAGATCGGCGCCCAGTTCTTGATGCCCTCGACATAGTGCCACATGCGGTCGCGGTTGATGATCGAACCGCCGGCAGCCTCGGTGATCCCCAGCATGCGCCCGTCGACATGGTCCGGCACGCCGGTGATCATCCGCCTGGGGGCAGTCCCCAGCCGCTCGGGCCAGTTCCTGCGGACCAGCTCGTGATTGGCGCCGATGCCGCCGGACGCGACGATGACGGCCTGCGCGTGGAGCTCGAAATCGCCGGCCACGCCGCGTGAACTCTTGCGGCCGCGCTCGACGCTGCTCGCCTCGAGCACATCGCCGCGTACGCCGGTGACGGTATTGCCGGTCCGGAGGATCTCGTTGACCCGGTGGCGGAACTTGAACTGGATGAGCCCGCGCTTCTGCGCCTCACGCACCCGCAGGACGAAAGGTTCCAGCACGCCGGGGCCGGTGCCCCAGGTGATATGGAAACGCGGCACCGAATTGCCGCGGCCGACGGCATTGCCGCCGCCGCGCTCGGCCCAGCCGACAACGGGAAAGAACTTCATGCCGCGCTCCAGCAGCCAGGAGCGTTTCTCGCCGGCGGCGAAGCCGACATAGGCCTCAGCCCATTTGCGTGGCCAGAAATCCTCCGGACGGTCGAAGGCGGCGGTGCCCATCCAGTCCGCCAGCGCCAGCTCATGCGAATCGCGGATGCGCATGCGTCGCTGCTCCGGCGAATCGACCAGGAAGATGCCGCCGAACGACCAGAAGGCCTGGCCGCCCAGCGATTGCTCCGGCTCCTGGTCGACGATGATGATCTTCTTGCCGGCGTCAGTCAGTTCGACGGCTGCAACCAGCCCGGCAAGGCCGGCGCCGACAATGAGCACGTCCGCGTCGTCAGCCATGGTTCCTCCCAGGATTAGCCGGCTACCTTATTACGAGGATCACACGTTCTCCCAGCCGTCTTTGTCGCCGGCACGGAAGATGGCGTCGATGACCTTCTGGTTGAGCACCGATTCCTCCAGCGTGAAGACGCGGTCCTTGCCGCCAAGTGCTGCACGCACGAAGGTCTCGCATTCGAACCGGTATTGCTGCGTGCCGGGGAAGCGGAACACCTGCGCCTCGGTGTGGTTCTGATTATGCAGTTCGACGCGGTGATGCTCGTAGAGCCCGGCATTGAACGGGCCAAAGACCTCGATGAAACCCTTCTCGCCATGGAACACCATCACCTGGCGCGCCGCCATCTGCGTCGACAGATAGAAGGACAGCTCGAAGTCGCCGAAATCGGCGCGGATCGAGGAATAGATGTCGGTGCCGAAAGTTTTGTCGCGCTCGATTGTGGCCTGCACGCGCAACGGCTCCCTGCCGGTCGAAAATCGCGTCGACACCGTCGGATAGACGCCGATATCGGGCAATGCGCCGCCGCCGAGATCGAGCTGGTTGCGCATGTTCTTGGGGTCGACATTGTAGTAGGAGAACGCGCCCTGGACATGGCGTAGACGGCCGATGGCGCCGCTGGCGATGAGGTCGCGCACCTTGATCCACTGCGGATGGTAGACGACCATGAAGGCCTCGCAGACCAGCACCTTCTTTTCGTCGCGCAGCTTGATCAGAGGCGGGATGTCCTTGGCGTCGAGCGCCAGCGGCTTCTCGACCAGCACGTGCTTTCCCGCCTCGATCGCTTTCGCCGTCCACTCGACATGCTGCGAGGTCGGCAGCGGGATGTAGACGCCGTCGACATCCTTGGAGGCGAGCAGCTCTTCATAGGAGCCGAAGGCATG
>JAEKLU010000306.1 GCA_019509685.1 Mesorhizobium sp.
GCAATGCCGGGAGTTCAGGCTATGATTTCCAGGATGCCGCGTCGGCCGCGTCATCGGCCAACGCCTCGGCTTCCAAGGCAAACGAGACGAGGAGCGCTGATCGCGTGTTGCAGCCATCACGCAGAACAGGCGTCAACGCTATCGCCGCCGGCGTCATCGGCGGCGTGATCGCGCTGGCCGGCGCCGGCCTGCTGCAGGCCGTCGGCCTGCTCGGCGCGCCGGGCTCCGGCGCTGGATCGCTCGACGGCGTCAATGGCGAGATCGCTTCGTTGAAGAGCGAGATCGCAACCCTGAAGGAAAGCAGCGATACCGGCGCCGCAGCCAAGGTCGATGGTCTCTCCTCGGCGCTGGAGCAGGTCAAGACGGACATCGCGGCGCTGAAGTCCACCGCAGGACAGGCCGGCAGCGACGGCACGGCGCTGAAGGCGCTCAATGACAAGGTCGGGCAGATCGAGACGACTGTCGCCGCTCTGCAAAAATCCGGCAACGCCGCGCCTGTCGATCTCGCCCCGCTCAACGAAAAGATCACCGGCCTCGACACTCTGGTCAAATCGGCCGGCGACGCCGCCAAGGCCGAGGATGGCCGGGTCGCGGCGCTGGAGCAGTCGGTGTCACAGCTTTCCGGCAAGGTCGAGGCGCAGGCCTCGCAGCCGAAGATCGCCTTGGCCATCGGCGCCTCGGCGCTGAAGGCCGCGCTCGACCGCGGCGCGCCGTTCGCGACGGAACTCGAGACCTTCGCCGCGATCGCGCCGAATGCGCCCGAAGTCGCGGCGCTGCGCCCCTATGCCGAAAAGGGCGTCTCCACCCGCGCCGTCATCGCTTCGGAAATGGATGCCGCCGCCAACGCCATGGTCGAGGCGGCAACGCCGATCGACCAGAATGCCGGCTTCTTCCAGAGCCTGGTGTCGAGTGCGCAATCGCTGGTCAAGGTGCGGCCGGTCGGCGCCGTCGAAGGCAAGGGCGCGCCCGAGACCGTGGCGCGCATGGAGGTGGCGGTCAACCAGGGCGACTACGCCAAGGCGCTGACCGAATACGATACACTGCCCGATGCCGTGAAGGCCGCCGGCGCCGATTTTGCCGGCAAACTAAAGGCGCGGATCGACGTCGAGAAGCAGATCGATTCGCTGATTGCCGGCGCGATGAAGACGTGAAGGTGGCCAGATGATCCGCATCCTCATCTTCCTCGCTGTCGTCTTTGCGCTGGGGCTGGGCTTTGCCTGGCTGGCCGATCGCCCGGGCGAGATGCTCATCACCTTCGGCGGCTACCAGTACCAGATCAGCCTGATGGTGGCGGCGGTGGCGATCGTTACCGTGGTCGCCGCGGTGATGATCCTGTGGTGGCTGGTCAAGTCGCTGTGGAACAGCCCCTACACGATCTCGCGCTATTTCCGGGTGCGCCGCCGCGATCGCGGCTATCAGGCGCTGTCGACCGGCATGATCGCGGCCGGCGCCGGCGACGGCGCGCTGGCGCGCAAGAAGACCAAGGAGGCGGCGAAACTGATCAGCTCCGACCAGGAGCCGCTGATCAACCTGCTCGACGCGCAGGCCTCGCTGCTGGAAGGCGACCATGAAGGCGCGCGCGAGAAATTCGAGCGTATGCTCGACGATCCCGAAATGCGGCTGCTCGGCCTGCGCGGGCTCTATCTCGAGGCCGAGCGCCTGGGCGACCGCAACGCCGCGCGCCACTATGCCGGCCGCGCCGCGGCTGTCGCGCCGCAGCTTGCCTGGGCGGCGGAATCGACGCTGGAGGAATTGACCGAGCGCGGCGACTGGGACGGCGCGTTGAAGCTGGTCGAAACGCAGAAATCGACTCGGCAGATCGAGCGCGACGCCGCCAACCGCCGCCGTGCGGTCCTGCTCACCGCCAAGGCGCAGGCGCTGGTCGACAGCGACCCGAATGCCGCGCGGACCGCGGCGCTCGAAGCCAACAAGCTGGCGCCCGATTTCGCGCCGGCGGCGGTTATCGCAGCCGACATGGTTTTCCGGCAAAACGATGTGCGCAAGGGCTCCAAGATCCTGGAGACGGCGTGGAAGGCCGAGCCGCATCCGGACGTTGCCGAGCTCTACACGCATGCAAGGCCGGGCGATGCCGTGCTCGACCGCCTCAACCGGGCGAAGAAGCTGCAGGATCTGAAGAAGAACCATGCCGAATCCTCGATGGTCGTGGCGCGCGCCGCGCTCGATGCGCAGGATTTCGCCACCGCACGTCGCGAGGCCGAGGCCGCGATCCGCATGGACCGCCGCGAGGGCGCCTATCTGCTGCTCGCCGATATCGAGGAAGCCGAGACCGGCGACCAGGGCAAGGTGCGGCAGCTTCTGTCCAAGGCGGTGCGCGCGCCGCGCGATCCGGCCTGGGTTGCCGACGGCGTGGTCTCGGAACACTGGGCGCCGGTATCGCCGGTGACCGGCAGGCTCGATGCCTTCACCTGGCGCGCGCCAATGGAGCGGCTGGGACAGTTGATCGACAGCCATGAGGATAGGCCGGCGGCTGCGATTCCCGCGCCCGCGCAACTGGCCAAAGAGAGCGTTGTCGATGCCGACAATCACTCCGTTTCGGCCGACAGGCCGGACGAACCGGCAAGTTCGGCCGGCGGCGATCCGGTCAGGCCGGTCACGGCTGCCGGCTTTGCCGCGGTGTCTGCCGATGCCGAACCGGTTGGGCCGGCCGAGGAATTGACCCGGCTGCCAGACGATCCCGGTGTCGCGCCGGAAGACGAGGCGGAAAAATCGCCACGCCGGTTTCGTTTGTTTTGAGGCTGGGTTTGGTGGATAGGGAAAAACCGTCGATGTTCGAACGCGTGCTTTCATTCCTGAGGGATCTGCCGGGTGGCGAGGCCAAGCCCAGCGCCGACGATCCGCGCGTCGCGGCATCCGCGCTGCTCTACCACGTCATGAACGCCGACGGCGTACGCCAGGACGTCGAGTGGGAGCGGTTCAAGGAAATCTTAGCCGAGACCTATTCGGTAAGTGGGGCGGAGCTAGATGCGCTGGCCGCGGCCGGCGAGCGCGCCGACAATGAAGCGATCGACCTCTACGCCTTCACCAGCGTGCTCAAACGCCATCTCGACGCCGAGGCGCGCAAGGCGTTCATCGGCTTGATGTGGGAGATCGTCTATGCCGATGGCGAACTCCATGAACTCGAGGACAATACGGTCTGGCGCGTCGCCGAACTGATCGGCGTCGAGCGCCATGACCGCGTCGAGGCGCGCCGCAAGGCGGCAGCCGAGGTGCCCGGCGCGAGCGGCAAATCGAGCGACGAATAAGGGCCTTTCCTTTTCCATGGCATCGACACCAAGGCCGAGACCGAAAATCCTGATCGTGCTGCACCAGGAAAATTCGAGCCCCGGTCGCGTCGGCCACATGCTTCTGGAAGACGGTTTCGATCTCGACATCCGCCGGCCGCCGCTTGGCGACGACTTGCCCTGCACGCTCGCCGATCATGCCGGCGCCGTCGTCTTCGGCGGGCCCATGAGCGCCAATGATGACGAGGAGTTCGTGCGCCGCGAGACCGATTGGCTGGAAATCCCGCTCAAGGAGAACCGGCCGTTTCTCGGCATCTGCCTCGGCGCGCAGATGCTTGCCAATCATCTCGGCGGCAAGGTGGAAGGGCATGGCGAGGGGCTGGTCGAAATCGGCTGGTATCCGCTCAAGGCAACCGAGGCCGGCAAGAAGCTGATGCACTGGCCGGAGATGGTCTACCAGTTCCATCGCGAGGGTTTTTCGCTGCCCAGGGATGCAACGCTCTTGGCGACGGCCGAAACCTATCCCAACCAGGCATTTCGCTATGGCGACAATGCCTGGGGCATCCAGTTCCATGGCGAACTGACAAGGGTGATGATGCAGCGCTGGGTGGTGCGCGGCGCGCACCGCTTCGAGCTGCCCGGAGCCCAGCCCGGCCGCGACCATCTCGGCGGCCGGCTGATCTGGGATATGCATCTGAAGCGCTGGCTGAGCGAGTTTCTGGGGCTGATTTTCGGCAAGCCGGCCGAGGGATAGGGTAGACCCTAATTACGCTGGACAGCTTCCAAAGCCGATATTGCTTGGGCGACGTTTAAGGGGCGACTGATGTCGGCTGCAAGAAGCCAAATCAGAACTTTGCAACCTTGGCCGCAAATCCCTGGCTGGCTAGAGTTGGTACCATGCTAAATGCTATTCACCACGTCGCACTCATCTGCACCGACTACGACCGGTCGCGACGCTTCTACGTCGAACTCCTCGGCCTCGATCTGATCCGCGAGGTCTACCGAGCGGAGCGGCAGTCATGGAAGGCGGATCTGCGGATCGGATCGGTCCAGCTGGAATTGTTCTCCTTCCCCGCACCAGTGGCGCGACCGTCCCATCCAGAGGCGACAGGCTTGAGACATCTGGCATTTTCCGTGGCGGATCTTGATCCGGTCAAAGCGCGGCTGGAAGCCGCCAACGTTGCCGTTGAGCCAATCCGAATCGACCCGTATACCCACCAACGGTTTACATTCTTCAGAGATCCCGACGACTTGCCGCTCGAACTTTACGAAGTCCCGGCAAGGAACGGGTCGCTTTCGTGACGACGTCATCGATGCGGGAAGGGCAGCGGGTCTGCTTCCAATTCCGGCCATCACGAGCGCGGCCTAACCGGCCCGAGCGTCGAGTGCAGCGGTTAGGTCAAGCGCTCGATCAGTGCCGGCTATTCAGATGCCGCACCTGCCTGAGCGCCGGGAACAGCCAGGCCCATAACCCTGCCACCGCAATCGCCCCGATGCCGCCGATCACCACGGCGGGCACCGTGCCGATCAGCGCCGCCATCGTGCCGGCGCGGAATTCGCCGACTTCGTTGGAGGCGCCGACGAAGACCTGGTTGACGGCGTTGACGCGGCCGCGCACCTCGTCCGGTGTCCACAGCTGGATCAGCGTCTCGCGGATGTAGACACTGAACATGTCGGTGGCGCCGAGGAAGGCAAGTGCCGCGATCGACAGCCAGGTGACGGTCGACAGGCCGAAGAGCACGGTAAAGGCGCCGAACGCCGCCACGAAACCCAGCATGATCTTGCCGGCATTGTCACGCAGCGGGTGGCCGGCGAGCCAGACCGCGACGCAGATGGCGCCGACGCCGGGCGCCGAGCGCAGCAGGCCGAGGCCCCAGGGGCCAAGCTGCAGGATGTCGCGGGCATAGACCGGTAGCAGCGCCGAGGCGCCGGACAGAAGCACGGCGAACAGATCGAGCGAGATGGCGCCAAGCACGATCTTCTCGCTCCAGATGTAGCGGAAGCCGGCAAACAGCGTCTCCATGGTCGGCTTGTCGGTGGCGCTCTGCTGAGCGGGCTTGGGAATAGTGAAGATCAGCAAGGCGGCAATCAGCATCAGCAAGGCGGCAACGGCGTAAGCGATCTCGGCCGAGACGCCGTAGAGCAGGCCGCCGGCGACCGGGCCGATGATCGTCGCCGTCTGCCAGGCCGACGAGTTCCAGGCAATCGCGTTGCCGAAATCTTCCGGCGGCACCAGATTGGCGAACAGCGAGGAAGAGGCCGGTCCGAAAAAGGCGCGCGCCATGCCGAACAGCGCCAAGACGACGAAGATCGGCAGCGGACTGACGAGGCCACGCAGCGTGAGGTACAGGAGAACGAGCGCGCAGCCTGCCTCAATCACGGTCGACAGCGCCATGATCAGGCGGCGGCCGAAGCGGTCGGCAACGACACCGGTGACCAGAACCAGCAACAGCGACGGCAGAAACTGGACGATGCC
>JAEKLU010000307.1 GCA_019509685.1 Mesorhizobium sp.
GGTCATCCGCAGGTGGAATCAGAAGTAGTTCCTCACGAGGCAAGCATCGTCAGCTCTTCGGCCGTCAGATGCCGCGCCTTGCCTTTGGCGAGCTCGCCGAGCTGCAGGTCGCCGATCGCCACCCTCACCAATCTCAGCACCTCGATGTCGAAGGCGCCGAGCAGCCGGCGGATCTGCCGGTTGCGGCCTTCGTCGAGCACGATTTCCAGCCAGGCGGTTCGCCCGCCGCTGCGCAACAGCTCGATCGAGCGTGCCGCCAGCCGCTCGCCATCCGCGTCAACGCCTTTTCGAAATTGCGCGAGCAGGGCCTCATCGGGAACGGAGGCGATCTGCACGTGATAGGTCTTGGCGACATGCGAAGCGGGATCGAGCAGCCCGTTCGCCCAGCGCGTGTCGTTGGTCATCAGCAGCAGGCCTTCGCTTGCCTTGTCGAGCCGGCCCACCGGTGCAGTCATAGACCGTGCCGCGCCCCTGCGGGTCGTCGCGGGTGGTGACCAGTCCGCGCGGCTTGTTCAGCATCAGGTAGACCTTGCGCTCCGCAATGACGCGCTCGCCGTCGATGGCGATGCTGTCGCGCTCGAGATCGACCCACAGCGACGGGTCGCGCGCCACCTTGCCGCCGACGCGCACGCGTCCCTCGGCGATCAACAGTTCCGCCTGCTTGCGTGAGCACAGGCCGAGCTTGGACAGCGCGCGGTTGAGACTGACTTTGCGGGCGTGAGGTTGTTTGTCGGACGGACGTGCCAACGCTTTTGCTTTCAAATTCGAGAGCGCGACGCATGCCATGTCGGGCGACATCGGCGCAACCCGCTCGACAGCCAAGCCGATGTGAGGCAGTCCACCTTCACTCCTTCGGTGCACTCAATCGCCGGTAGGACACGCCGCCGAAAGTCGCCGTCACGAAATTCGTGACCGACATCTTGCGCTTGCGCCCGTCGCTGCAGGCATAGACCGGCCAACCTTCCTCGCTGCACTCGCTGGCCAGGCAGAGCCGGGCGAGACAGTTGCCGACGGTGAGGCGAAAACCACCTTTGCCGACGAAGCCCTGCAGCAGACTGCCGTCCGCCGCGCGCCATGTCCGCTGGACGAATTCAGGTCGCAAAAGCCAAGGTTCCAGGCGCGCCGCAAGGCCGGCCTGCTGACCTGTATACTGAAGACGATAACGCGCCATGCCCGTGGCATAGGCGGTCACCAGATCGGACTCGCCAAGATAGGCCGTCATGAGATCGGCCTTATCGAGCAAATGCGTACCATGCGGGCCTGCCTGCGCCGTCCCTGAAAACGCAACAGCGGCTATGAGAGCGAAACAAGCTCGCGACATTCGATTTCCAGCAGCCACACGGATCCGGCGTGCCGGTTTGCCCGACTGCCTTGCGGCACCATCCCGCCAATCGCCGATCGGCGCAAGTCGCCCCGAGATGTTCGGCAACGCCACTAGATATGGCGCAGCTTTCTTCAGCCGTTGGCGGCTGGCGGCAGCTCGAACAGGGTGGCGCCGTTCTGGCGGCCTTTCTCGACATAGCCGATCACGCGAAACCACCTGGCGACATCCGGCCTGTCCAGCCAGCTGCGCGAGTGTATAGGCAGGTTGCCGGCAAGCGCCTGGACATGGCGGATGTGCCGTCTGCAGAAACGGACAGTGGCGGCGCCGAAGAAATCCTCCCGCGCGGCAAACAGCGTATCGGCGGCATCGGCGTCTTCGTGCCAGGCGATGATCGCCACGGTCTTGTCATCCTGGACGAGCGCATACGCCCGGCCTTCCTTCAGGTTCATCATCAGATTGTCATAAGCGCTTTTGCTGTCCTTGCCGGCCGCCACATATTCGTCCGACATTCGCTTGGACAGGTCACGGAAAACATCTTCCAGATCGCCGACCGTCGCCGCGCGTGCTTTCATTTCTCCTCCTGACAGCCCAAGAGCAGTTTGCACCAGGAAACCGCGATCACCAAGAAAAGCAAATCCGCGATATGGCCTATAGGCGCAAACTCTTTTCGCCTGAGCGGGCAGGCGGCGCGCCCTTCCGAATGGCGCTTATATAAGCGCTGGCTTGAGATCGGGCGGCAGGTGTCGGATAGTCAACCACCACGCGAGCCTGACTGGCCGCAGCAATCCCAAGGCGGTCATGATCGAACTGATCGAAACCATCTACGAGGCGGCCTTCGTTCCGGAGCGATGGAACGCCGTGCTGAAGCAAGCGAGCAGCTTGTCGAACTCGGCCAGCGCGCAGGTCTTCTTCTTCAGCGACAACGGCCCGCCGGGCGGGACGACGCTCGACAATCTGCGGCCGCTGTTCGACGAGTTCATCAAGGGCGACTTCTGGAAATTTTGCGACAGCGTCCAGAAGATGTGCAGCCTGCAACCGGCAAGCTTCGTGCGTGTCGACGATTTCCTGAGCCCCGATGAGATCGAGCGCGATCCGGCCCGCATTATGCTGAGAGAGTTCGGCATCGGCGCGCATCTGTGCACGGCGATCCCGATGCCGACCGGTGAGCTGGCGACCTTCGTCTTTCAGAAATGGATCAAGGACGGCGGCTATGACGACGCCGAGGTCGGCAGGCTCGACGCGCTGCGGCCGCATCTTGCCCGCGCCAGCCTGGTGGCCGGGCGGCTGCGCATGGAACGCGCGGAAGCGACGACCTCGGCGCTCGACCGGCTTGGGCTGCCGGCCGCGGTGCTGTCGGCGAATGGCCGCATCATGGCGACCAACCTGCATCTGGACCGGCTCGACACGGCCTTCCTGCCGGTCGCCTATGGTGGATTGGCGATTGCCGATCGCGATGCCAATCGGCTGTTTCAGCGGGCCGTGACCGGCATGAACCGCGCCGACGATGCGATCGGATCCATCCCGGTGCCTGGGATCGGCGGCGAGGCGCCTCTCGTCGTCCATCTGCTGCCGTTGCGGCGCACGGCGCACGACCTCTTCGGCAATGCCGATATCTTGATGATGGCCACGCCCGTCAAACCGAGCGCGCTGGTGCCCTCGGCGAGCCTGCTCAACGCGCTGTTCGATCTGACGCCGGCAGAGGCGCGGCTGGCAGCCGATCTCGCGGCCGGCCTCACGCTGGCGCAATCGGCCGGCCGTTACGGCATCACCGTCAAGTCGGCCCGCACCTATCTCGAGCGTGTCTTCCAGAAGACCGGTACCCACCAGCAGAGCCAGCTGGTCGCCATGCTGAAGACGATGCAGCCGCTGGTCGCACCTTCGGTTCAGTGATCCGGCCGCCGGCGCCCGGCTTTCTGACCTCAATCGGTGCTGCGGTCGGTCGTAGAGGATTGCCTGTCGATCCACAGCGCAATCAGAGTGCACACAGCGCCTGAGAGCAGATAGGCGCCGGCGGCGATGAGGCCGAAATTGCCCGCCATCAACAGCGCCGCGAGCGGCGCGAAGCCGGCGCCGAACATCCAGGCCAGATCCGACGTCACCGCCGAGCCGGTGTAGCGGTGGTGGCGCGAGAAGCTCGATGCGACGATGCCGGAGGACTGCCCGAAGCTCAGGCCGAGCAGGATGAAGCCCAGCACCATGAAGACGGTTTCGCCGACGGCGCCGCCGTCCAGAAGCTGCGGTGCAAAGCCGCTGAAGATGGCGATGGTGATTGCCGAGCCGATGAGCAAATTGCGGCGCCCGACGCGGTCGGCCAGCGGGCCCGATGCCACGATGGCCGCGATGCAGAAGAATGCGCTTACCGCCTCGATCACCAGGAAGCGCTCCGGACCCTCATTGGTGAACAGGAACACCCAGGAGAGCGGAAACACGGTCACCATGTGAAACAGGGCGAAGCTCGCCAGCGGCGCGAAGGCGCCGATGACGACGTTGCGGCCTTCCGTCCTGACTGTGTCCCTGATGCGCGTCGGCTGGAGGTCGCCGCTCTCATACAGTTTCGAGAACTCGGGCGTCACCACGATGCGCAGCCTTGCAAACAGCGCCACGACATTGATGGCGAAGGCGACGAAGAAGGGATAGCGCCAGCCCCAGGCGAAGAAATCGTCGGCCGACAGATTGGCGACGAAGAAGGCGAACAGCGAGCTTGCGACGATGAGGCCGATCGGCGCGCCGAGCTGCGGGATCATCGCATAGATGCCGCGCCGGTTATGTGGCGCGTTCATGGCCAGCAGCGACGGCAGCCCGTCCCACGTTCCACCAAGCGCCAGGCCTTGCAAGAAGCGCGTCAGCGCCAGCAGCCAAGCGGCGATCACGCCGACATCCTCGTAGGAAGGCAGGAACGCCATGGCGACGGTCGAGGTGCCGAGCAGGAAGAGCGCGATCGTCAACTTTGCGCCGCGGCCATAGGCGCGATCGATGGCCATGAACAGCACGGTGCCGAACGGGCGCGCGATGAAGGCCAGCGCAAAGATGACGAAGGAATAGAGCGTTCCAGCGAGCGGGTCGTGCGTCGGGAACACCAGCTTGGGAAAAACGATGACTGAAGCGATGGCATAGACGAAGAAGTCGAAGAACTCCGACGTCCTGCCGATGATCACGCCGACCGCGATATCGCCAGCGCTGACCTGGCCGTGATGCGAGCCGATCAGTTTGCTGTCAGTTTCGGCAGTCGAAGTTCCAGCCATAATTTCCGTCGCCACCGAGCTCAAGTTCGGAACGCGATTGTCGTCGTCCCATTATGCGTGCACACTTTCGCGAAAGCCATACCAACTGGGCATTGGACAAATTGTCCAATGTCGTCGCGGTGACGGCGGCAGTAGCCGTTGATCCATATCGCGTCGTGGCTTGCCAAGGCCTGCTGCCGCGCCATCGAGGGCAACGTTTGATGAAACGATCCGGAGCCTTGCTTCTGTTTCCCCTGGCCGTGCTGCTGAGCGGCTGCGACTTCGTCGTGCTCGCGCCCGCGGGCGATGTCGCTGCGCAGCAGCGCGACCTGCTCGTCGTCTCGACCATGCTGATGCTGCTCATCATCGTGCCGGTCATGGCGCTGACGGTGCTGTTTGCCTGGCGTTACCGGCA
Source organism: Mesorhizobium sp. (assembly GCA_019509685.1). Next base: position 4,961 of record JAEKLU010000307.1, read on the forward strand.
ATCCAACCATGCCGCGACCTATACGCCCGACTGGGACCATTCGACCAAGCTGGAGCTGGTGATCTGGGCAGCGCCCCTGCTCATCATCATCTGCCTGGGCGCGCTGACCTGGCTCGGCACACATCTGCTCGATCCCTACCGGCGCATCGACAGGATCGAGCCTGGACAGCCGGTGACGCAGATCCATAAGCCGCTCCAGGTCGAGGTCGTCGCGCTCGACTGGAAATGGCTGTTCATCTACCCTGACTACGGCATCGCCTCCGTCAATGAGCTTGCTGCGCCGGTCAACCAGCCGATCGACTTCCGCATCACATCGTCCACAGTGATGAACTCCTTCTACATTCCGGCCCTTGCCGGGCAGATCTATGCCATGCCCGCCATGGAGACGAAGCTGCATGCCGTCATCAACCAGCCGGGCAGCTACACAGGCTTCTCGGCCAATTACAGCGGCGCCGGCTTTTCGGGCATGCGCTTCGCTTTCCACGGCCTGTCCGACAAGGATTTCGAGCAATGGATCGCGCAGGCCAAAAGCGCGCAGACGACACTGACCCGCGACAGCTACCTCGCGCTCGAACGGCCAAGCGAGAACGAACCGGTCCGCCACTATGCTTCGGTCGATCCCGACCTCTATGGCGCCATCCTCAATTTGTGCGTCGAGCGTGGCAAGATGTGCATGAACGAGATGATGTCGATCGACGCCAGGGGTGGCCTGGGTCTCGTCGGCGTGCGCAACACCTTGCCGCTGCAATATGACAAGCTCGCCAGGCGCGGTGCGGTGTTCGGCAACGAGCCGTCCTACGTGGCGAGCATCTGCACGGCGGAGGAGGCGGCCGCCGCCTCGCGCGCGTTTCGCGATGGCGATGCCGGGAATTGGCCGATCAGAGATCTGTCGCCCCTGCACGGCGTCGGTCTGCTCAAGCCCGGCGCCGGCAGCCGCCAGGCAGAGGCGGACAAGCCGTCGCTCGGTCTGCTGCGTTTGGAATTGTGAAGGGATAGCGGATGTCTGAGACGCTGACCAAGCTCATCTTCGGCCGCCT
>JAEKLU010000308.1 GCA_019509685.1 Mesorhizobium sp.
GCCATGCCGCAGACCAGCGAACCGAGCAGGAACAGGCCGATCGCCGTCAGCACGACGTTCTTGCGGCCATACATGTCGCCGAGCTTGCCGTAGAATGGCGAGACCGCGGCGGTCGAGAGCAGATAGGCAGCGCCCACCCAGCCGAACAGATGCAGATTGCCGAGTTCATCGGCAATGGTCGGCAAGGAGGTGACGACGATCTGCATGTCGATGGTGGCCATGAACATGGCGATCAGCGCGCCGCAATAGACGATCAGTGTCGTCAGGTCGGGGCTGGCTTCGGCTTGCGCGGGCGGCGCATCTGGGAGGGTCGAGTCGAGAGTCATTGGGTGTCTCCGTAGACTGGACGCGGCTTATGTGCCGGCAGCAGATATATGTCAACATCAAACATATGCTACCAGCACATAATTGACATCCGCACATATTTTTGCTAGCGCGCCATGGTATGAGCAGCAACGATGCCGTGGCGGACAAGCCCGACCGATTTTCGGCCCTGTGCCAGACGCACGGTGACCAGGACCTCGCGGATCTGGCGCGCAGCAACGGCCTGTCAGAGGCGGCGGCCGAGGCCGTGGGCGCCATCGATGCGGTGATGAACAAGGTGCGCCGCTCTGTACAGCGCCGGGATTTCGGTCGTTTGATCCTGGAGCGCATCGATCCCTCGCTGGAAGTGAGCCACCTCGATGCGATTGTCGCGCTCAGCGCGTTCGCCAGCGACACGCCGCAGGACGAGGTGACGGTCGGCATCATCGCCGAGCGCATGGGAATCGACCCGTCGCGCGCCAGCCGTATCTCGGCCGATCTCGTCGAGCGCGGCTACGCTTTCCGCGTCGCCTCGCAACTCGATGCAAGGCGCATTTGCCTCAAGCTCACCGCCAAGAGCGAGCGCCTGGTGACGGCGGTGCGCCAGACCAAATGGCGGATTTTCGCTGGTGCATTGGCGCAGTGGGATCAGCAGGACCTGGTGACGTTCGCCACCTTGCTGGAGCGCTTCGCCTGTTGGGCGATCGACGATGCGGGGATGCGCAAAGCGGCGGATGCCGTCAAGCAGATGATGGACGAGACGGAACCGTCGCTACCCGAGGCCAAATAGGCGGCAAGCCGCAAGCCCAGCCCTGTCCGAACGCGACATCTTACTGCATTGGCGGGGTCAACCGTTGCCGTCGTCGCGCTCGCCAATCTCCTGAGAGTGCCCATTCCTGTTGTGTCCCAGCGCATAAAATCCACTGCGCTCTATTTTAATTGTTGACGTACGTAAAAGTTTTCTAAACCATGCGGAAATGCTGGTGAGGCATAGACCAGCGCTCTGGGAGGAGCAAATGCCTGACACGGAAGAGACCCGCACCGGGCGCGCGTTGCGCGTACCAGCCGGTCATCGTTTCCCCAACGCAAGCGCCGGGGTCGCTTGTGTTTCGTCAGCGTTGCCGTTCGCAGAACAAGGAGCCGACAACCAAAAATCCGGAGGAGGAATAAATATGCGCATGTTCAATCGCCTGGCGCTCGGCGCCGGCCTACTGGCAACGACGCTTGCCCTACCCGCCCATGCCGAGGACGCCGCCAAGGTCGCGGCGATCGTCAAGGGCCTCGACAATCCGTTCTTCCAGACCATGCAGAAAGGCATCGAGGAGCAGGCCAAGGCGGACGCCGTCGGCGTCACCGTGCAGGCCGCCGCCAATATGGGCGACGCGACGGGACAGGCCGACAAGCTGACCGCCATGGCGCTGCAGGATTACGATTGCTACCTGGTCAATCCGATCAGCGTCTCCAATTTGGTGCAGGCGCTGGTGCCGGTCGCCCAGAAGAAGAAGCCGATCGTCAACATCGACTCGACCATCGATGCCGAGCAGGCCAAGGCTGCCGGCTTCACTGTGTCGACCTATATCGGCACCGACAATGTCGCGGCCGGCGCACTCGCCGGCGAGGAGATGCTGAAGCTGGTGCCGAACGGCTCCAAGGTCGCGCTGATCGCCGGCATCGTCGGCGATGTCGGCTCCAACGCCCGCATCAAGGGCTTCAAGCAGGCCGTCGAAGGCAAGCTCGACGTGGTGGTGATGGTGAGCGCCGACTGGGATCGCGAGAAGGCGCTGACGGCAGCGACCGACATCTTGCAGGCGCATCCGGATCTCGCCGGCTTCTTCGCCGCCAACGACATCATGGCGCTCGGCGTCGAGCGCGCGGTCAGGACCTCCGGCAAGGACGTCAAGGTGATCGGCCTCGACGGCATCGTCGACGCGTTGAAATCGGTCGCGGCCGGCGAACTCACCGCCACCGTCGCGCAATACCCCTATGTGGTCGGCGCGATGGGCGTCGAGGCCTGCAAGGCGGCGACGATGGGCAAGGAACTGCCCGCCAACGTGCCGGCGCCGGTGCTGTTGATCAACAAGGACAATGCCGAAGCCTCGCTGAAGAACTTCCCCGCTCCCGGCGGCGACTATCCCGATCCCCTGCGCGAGATGCTGAAGTGAGCCTTCCGACCGACAACGCGCCCGCCAACCCACAGGCGGGCGTGACGGAGGAGAGCCGTTCCTCCCTTGCGGCTCTCCTCCTCGATCCATCCTTCTGGGCCGACTGGGCATCCGTCGTCGGCCTGGTTGGGCTGGTCATCCTGTTCGGCATCACCTCGCCGGTTTTCCTCAGCCTCGCCAATCTGCAGGCCGTGCTGCTCGCCGCCGCGATCCTGGTCGTGCTGTCGATCGGCCAGACCTTCGTCGTGGCGACCTCGGGCATTGATCTTTCGCTTGCCGCCGCCGTCATGCTGGGCGCCGTCATCCTCGGCCTCCTCGACGCCGCCGGTTGGGGTATCTTCGCCGCCTGCGTGGCGGCGGTGCTCGCAACCAGCGCCATCGGCCTCGTCAACGGGGTGCTGATCACCGCGGGCCGAATCCCCGATTTCGTGGTGACGCTGGGCACGCTTTCGGGCATCACCGGTCTTGGCCTGATCATTTCCGGCGGCGAGCCGACCATGGTCGGCTCGACCTTTCTGCTCAAGCTCGCTTCGGGCAAGTTCGGACCGTTCGGCTATCCGGTCTGGGTGGCGATCGCCGCCCTCATCGTCGCCCATGTCGCGCTCTACCACACGCGCTTCGGCGTGCATCTCTTGGCAACCGGCGGCCAGGCCGAGAGCGCCGGCGCGCTCGGCATCCGCACCGACAGGGTGAAGATTGCCGCCTACACGATCTCCGGCTTCTGCGCCGGCATCGCCGCGATCCTCCTGGTGGCACGCATCGGCTCGGCCGAGCCGCAGATCAACACCAGCCTGCTGTTGAATTCGGTCGCAGCCGTGGTGCTGGGCGGCGTCAGCCTGTTCGGCGGCCGCGCCAGCATCCTCGGCCCGGCCATCGGCGCACTGATGCTGACGGCGCTTGTCAACGGGCTGACGCTGCTCAGCGTCTCGGCCTTCTATCAACCGCTTGCCGTCGGCGTCATCGTGGTGCTGGCAGCCCTGATCATGCGGTACCAGAAATGAGCGCGGCCAATCACATCCAACCCGCTGAAGCAATCCTCGCCTGCCAGGGGCTGAGCAAGCATTTCGGCGGCATCCGCGCCTTCACCGATGTCGACTTCCAGGCCCGTCGCGGCGAGGTGACCGCGGTGATCGGCGACAACGGCGCCGGCAAGTCGACACTGATCCGCTGCCTGGTCGGGGTGCATCAACCCGACGGCGGGACGATCCACTTCGACGGCCAAGCGCATCCGTTCGCCAATCCGGACGGCGCGCGCAAGGCAGGCATCGAGACCGTGCACCAGAACCTGGCGCTGATCGACGAATTGACGGTGGCGCAGAACCTCTTCCTCAACCGCGAGATCGTGCGCCGCATCGGGCCGTTCGCACTGCTCGACCGCAAGGCGATGAAGAACCAGGCGCGCGCCATGCTGTCGCGCCTGTCGATCAACATGCCATCGGTCAGCCAGCGCGTGCGGCGGCTGTCGGGCGGACAGCGGCAGGCGATCTCGATCTGCCGGGCCGCCGGCTCCGGCGCCAAGCTGGTGGTGATGGACGAGCCGACCGCCGCGCTCGGCGTGCAGGAGACCGCCAATGTCGAGGCGCTGATCCGACGCTTACGCGAGCAAGGCGTTTCTATCATCCTGATCAGCCACAATTTCGATCAGGTACGGCGCCTCAGCGACCAGATCTGGGTGATGCGCGCCGGCAAGATGGTGGCGACGGTGCGTGCCTCCGAGACCAGCGGCAACGAATTGGTTGCGCTGGTGACGGGGGCGGCATGATCCGATCCATGTCTCCCCAAAAGTGTCCAGCGGTTTTGGGCCAAAGACATCCATCAAGACAACAATGAAGGGAGTGTGCCGTGGCGCTGATCCGTGTCGGGCTTGTGGGTCTAGGAGAGGTCGCGCAGTCGATCCATCTGCCGGTGCTGGCCGACCAGAGCGACCGTTGGGTGATCGCCGGCGTCCATGATGTTTCGCCAAGCCTGGTGGGCCTCATCACGTCAAAATATGCGACGGCGAAAGCCTATGAGAGCACGGAGGCGCTGATTGCTTCGCCCGATATCGACGCCGTCTTCGTGCTTTCTTCCGACGACACGCACAGCCGCTTCGTGCGGGCCGCCATCGAAGCCGGAAAGCACATCCTGCTCGAAAAGCCGGCATGCCTGACGGTGCGCGAGATCGATGAATTGCTGGCGTTGAGCAAGGACTACGACAAGACGATCTTCGTCGGCTACATGCGCCGCTACGCGCCGGCCTATCTGGCGGCGCGGCAGGAACTGCCGGCCTATGACGACATCACCCATGTGCGCATCTTCGACCTGATCTCGGAAGGGCGGCATTTTCTCAAGAAGAGCCAGAACGTGCTCTATCCCGCCGACATCGACCCGGCGATTCTTTCGCGCGGCGCCAGCGAGCGTGACGCGCTGATCCGCGAGGTGGTGGGCAAGGACGCGCCCGCCGATCTGGTGCGCGCCTATCGCGGGCTGACGGCGCTTTCCTCGCATCACATCTCGGCCATGCGCGGCCTGCTCGGCGAGCCGAAGCGGGTGGTGGCGGCGCACCGCACCAATGGCGGCGCCAACACCAGCGTCACCTTCGACTACGGCCATTTCGCCTGCCTTTACGATGCGGTGGTCGACGATCTCGGCCTGTTCGACGCCATGATCGAGGTGCGCTCGAACAGCAAGCGGGTGCGCATCATCTATGAGACGCCCTACATCCGCAGCCTGCCGACGCGGCTGGAGGTGACGGAAGCCGGTCCGCTCGGTCCGGTGACGAAGGCCTTCGGGCCGCTCTATGGCGATGCCTTCTCCAACGAGCTGGAGATTTTCCACCGCCACATCATGGACGGCAGCAGGCCGCTCACCGACCTTGCCGATTCACGCCGCGATCTCGCGCTGATGGCGCAAATCATCGAGCGGATGAAGGAAAGCGGCGGGAACTGAGAAAACCAAACCTTCCGGCGACGCTCCACGAGGGCCGCCGCCGGAAAAGTCGTTTAGACTTTACTGCAACTTCGCCTGCAGCGCGTTGACGTCGTCCGTCGTCATCTCGCCGTCGGTCGTCACCTTGCCGTCGACGATCTTCCACAGCCGGAACGGGCCGGTGATGTCGCCATATTTGTCGAAGGAAACCGGGCCGATGACGCCTTCATAGCGGATCGGCTTGCCGTCCTTGATCAGGCCGAGCGCCTTGGCGAACTCGTCCTTGCCGGCGAAGATCGGCGTGCCGGCCGGATCGACCGCCTTGTACAT
>JAEKLU010000309.1 GCA_019509685.1 Mesorhizobium sp.
CAGGCTCATGGTTGTTTCTTTCCGGGCCAGTGCCTTGCTCGGCGATAGTCTCGCAAGATTACTTAGGGAAAAACCTTAGTGATGGCAAGTGCCAAAAGCGATGCACAGCCAAGCGCTGGCAAAGCTGTTCCGGTGGCCTTAGGGTTCGCTCAGATTCGTGACCCATCCTACCGAGGCCCGCCTTGACGACGACCATGTATGGCATCACCACCTGCGACACGATCAAGAAGGCGCGCGTCTGGCTCGAAAGCCATGACGTCCCCTATCGCTTCCATGACTATCGTGCGGAAGGGATCGAGGCGGAAAAGCTGGACGGCTGGGTGGCCAAGGTTGGCTGGGAAAAGCTGCTCAACAAGGGCAGCACCACCTTTCGTGAGCTATCAGACAAGGATAAGGCCGGGCTCGACGAGAAGAAGGCCAAGAAGCTGATGCTCACCAAGCCGACGATGATCAAGCGGCCGGTGCTGGAGGTGGGGGACCGGGTTTTTGTGGGGTTCAAGGCGGAGGTTTACGAGGAGGCCGTTGGCGGGAAGTAGGATCGACATCTTAAGCCGCGTTCTGTCGCGCCCCCTCTGTCCTGCCGGACATCTCCCCCACGAGGGGGGAGATTAGCCCTCGCGCCGGTTTTCGCCAATCATCAACGTCGCAAGATTGAGCGGAGCGCCAAAGCTGCCAATCTCCCCCCAAGTGGGGGAGATGTCCGGCAGGACAGAGGGGGGCGCTGTCCCGCCAGCATCTCAACGTTTACGCCCGTAGGTATTCCGCCAGCGCCACAGCATTGTTATGCGCTTCGTCATGCGCGCCGTAGAGCAGCGTCACCTTGCCCGTGCGAAGTACATTGCGTAGTTGCGCCACCGCCTCTTCGTTCCGCTCGAGCTCGGCCCGATACCGCTTCTGAAACTCCACCCACCGCGCGGGCTCGTGCCCGAACCATTTGCGCAGCTCATCGCTCGGCGCGATCTCCTTCAGCCATAGCGTCAGCGCGGCATCCTCCTTGCGGACGCCGCGCGGCCAGATGCGGTCGACCAGCACGCGCTGACCATCCGTCTTGTCCGGCGCTTCGTAGATGCGCTTCACCGCGATGTCGAAGGCCATGGCACCTCTGTTGGCGACAAAGTTTCCTACGCCCACTCGCCCTTGCGCATCACCGGCACGCGGCTGCCGTTCTTGGCGACGCCGTCGATGTCGATCTTGTCCGAGCCGATCATCCAGTCGATGTGGATAAAGCTCTTGTTGCCGCCGCGCTGGGCGATCTCGTCCGGGCTGAGCGAAGCGCCATTGACGAAGCATTTCGAATAGCACTGTCCGAGCGCGATGTGGCAGGCGGCATTCTCGTCGAACAGCGTGTTGAAGAACAACAGCCCGCTGGCTGATATCGGCGAGGAATGCGGCACCAATGCCACTTCGCCCAGGCGCCGCGAACCCTCGTCGGTGTCGAGCACTTTCTTCAAGACGTCCTCGCCCTTCGAAGCCTTGGCCTCGACGATGCGGCCGCCTTCGAAACGCACCGAGATCTCGTCGATCAGCGTCCCCTGGTAGGACAGCGGCTTGGTCGACGACACATGGCCTTCGACACGCCTTGCATGCGGCGTGGTGAACACCTCCTCGGTCGGGATATTGGGGTTGCAGGTGATGCCGTTCTTGGCCGTCGAGGCGCCGCCCATCCATTCATGACCCTCGGCCAGGCCGACGGTCAGGTCGGTGCCCGGCCCGGTGAAATGGAGCGCGTCGAAATTATGCGCATTCAGCCATTTGGTGCGCTCGGCAAGAGCTGCGTTATGGGCTTTCCAGTTGCCGATCGGATCCCCGACGTCGACGCGCGAGGCCGAAAAGATGGCGTCGGCCAGCTTCACCACGGCGACATCGTCGGGCTCGCCTGGAAACACTTGGCGAGCCCAGGCGAGATCGGGATAGGCGACGATGTTCCAGTTGATGTCGAAGCCGGTGATCTTCTCCAGCGCCGGCTGGTAGGCCATCGAGTTCGCCTTGTTGGCGCGCGCCACCCTGGCCGGATCCTGCGCCGACAGGAGCGACGGGTCCTCGCCGCGCACCGCAAGCCGCGCCGCATTGTTGGAAAAAGCTTTCGCCATGCCTTCATAGAGCCAGCCGGCGGCGTGGTCGAAGCCGGCGTCCGCGCCATAGCGGAAGCGCGCCAGCGTGATCTCGTCATCGTTGAAGATCGGCGTCACCAGCCCGGCGCCGGCCTTATAGGCATGCTCGACGATGCGCCTTGTCAGCGGCAGTGCGGCGATCGACGAGGTCAGCACCAGATCCTGTCCGGGCTGCAACTGCAGCCCGACCTTGATGGCGACTTCAGCCAGCCGGTCGAGCTTCACCGGGTCGATGGTTGCCGAGACGCCGCGTGAATGTGTGGTCATGATCCTGCCTGCCGTTATGTTGGGGTCTGGGTCCATACATAGACCGGTGCCGTTGGCCTTTCCACCGCGAACGACTGGGCCTGCTTTCACAGGGGGCGTGAAAGGTGCTCGGCAGATCGCGGATGAGCTCAGGCGGCGCTGTCCAGCGTCTGGAATTGCGCCATCGTCGTTTCGATCTCCTCGCGGATCCAGACCTTGAAGTCGCGCACTTTGCGGCTTTCGTTTTTTGCCGCCGATGTCACCAGCCAGTAGCCCAGCCCGCTTTGCGCCCGCACGCCGAAAGGCGCAATCAGCCTGCCGTCGGCCAGCGCGTCGGCGGTCAGCAATTGCCAGGCCAGCATCACGCCATGGCCGGCGATCGCCGATTCCAGGCAAAGCATCGGGTCGGTGAAGCGGGCGCCTTTCTGAAAGGTGACCGGCGCGACGCCAGCTGCCTTGAACCAGCTGTCCCAGTTGATCATCGCCCGCTCGTCGGTGATGGCGCAGGTCTGCGCCAGGTCCTCGATCGAATGCAGCTTGGCCGCGATCGACGGTGCGCAGACCGGGAAGACTTCCTGCGCCAGCAGCAGCTCAGCCCGGCCGCCGGGCCATCTGCCATCGCCCAGCCTGATCGCGACGTCGATGTCGGAATGGTCGAGATCGGCGATCCTGACCGAAGCGTCGATGCGCATGAGCACGTTAGGGTGGCGGGAAAAATGCCGCGACAGCCGCGGCAGCAGCCATTTCGAGCAGCCGCGGCAGCAGCCATTTCGAGGCGAAAGCCGGCGCCACCGAAACCACCAGCGTGCATTGGCTCGCCTCGTCGGCCAGCGCCACCGCTTGCGCAAGCTCGCGAAAACCGTCGCTCAGCCGCGCGGTGAAAGCCACGCCGAACTCCGTCGGCACCAGCCCGCCTGGCGTGCGTTCGAACAGCGCTTGGCCAAGCTGGCTTTCTGTGCGCTTGACCTGCTGGCTGACGGCGCTGACCGAGACATTGAGCTCGGCCGCCGCTTCCGCCAGCGATCCCAGCCGGGCAACGGTTTCGACGGCGCGCAGGCCGTTGAGATGGACACGGTTCAAGATAGCCATTCAGTTTTTCTAAACTGGCCGGGCCGAAATCTCAATTGAAACCGCGCGAGGAAAGGCGGATTTTAGCGACAGAAGGATCAGGCCTTGGAGGCACGTCCGATGAAGATTTTATCCTTGTTCAAGGGGCTTTCCGGCGCCGGTATGAGGCAGCCTCGCGATAACGACATTGTCCGCTGGGTCGTCGATCCGCTGTCGCACCCGGTGCTCGATACGATGTCCGAGCGCGAGCTCGGCGACATGCCGTTTCGCTTGACGGCGTATCGGACAGTGCACGAGACGATGGGTGCGGCTGGCCGTTAAGGTTATGTGTTGTCGGCGGCGCTCCCCCTCATCCGGCCGCTTCGCGGCCACCTTCTCCCCGTGGGGGAGAAGAGATGGCGCCGGCGCTGACAGGCTCCTCTCCCCGCCGGGGAGAGGTCAGCCGAGCGAAGCGGAGGCTGGGTGAGGGGCCGTCGAATGGCGCGCGCGATGTCTCGACTGGCCCAACATAAGCGCATTGTCTCCCCAACCGCCGCGCCTATTGTGCGCTGCAATGAACGCCGCTTCCCCGTCTCCCTTGCGTCTTGCCTTTGCCGGCATGGTGGCGCTTGCCGTCGCCATGGGCATCGGACGCTTCGTCTACACGCCGATCCTGCCCGGCATGATGGAGGAATTGCATCTGACCCCGGCCGATGCCGGCTGGATCGCATCGGCCAATTATTTCGGCTACCTCGTCGGCGCCTTGGCCGCGGCCGGCGGCTGGGCGCATGGCCGCGAACGCCTGCTGATGTTTTCGAGCCTTGCCGCCAGCGCCCTGCTGGCGGGCCTGATGGGGCTCAACGAGACGATGGCCGCCTTTCTCGTCATCCGTTTCTTCGCCGGTCTCGCCAGCGCCTTCGTCATGGTGTTCATGTCGTCGATCGTCTTCAGCCATCTCGCCGCCGCCGGGCGCGGCGACCTGCAGGCGCTGCATTTCGGCGGCGTCGGTCTCGGCATCGCCGGCTCGTCGGCGCTGCTCGCCTTCCTCGTCACCGAGCATGCCGGCTGGTCGGCCGGCTGGCTGTGGTCGGGCGTCATTTCGCTGGCTGGCCTGCTTGTTGTCGCGTTGCTTGCCGGCTCGGTAACCACGGCCAACGGCGTCGCCGGGCATGAGCCGCCGCTGCCACGAAACACGTCCCTGGTGAAGATGATCGTCGCCTACGGCCTGTTCGGCTTCGGCTATGTGGTGACCGCCACATTTCTCATCGCCATCGTTCGTCAGGGCGGCGGCAGCCGGGTCTTCGAGGCAAGCGTCTGGATGGTCGCCGGCCTGGCCGGCTTCCCTTCCACCTGGCTCTGGCAGAAGGTCGCCGGCCGGATCGGGCTCTATGCCGCCTACGCCGTGAGCTGCCTGATCGAGGTTGCCGGCGTTACCGCAAGCGTCGTCGTCAAAGGCGCCGCCGGGCCGCTGATAGCCGGCGTCCTGCTCGGCGGCACCTTCATCGCCATCACCGCGCTTGGCCTGCAGGCGGGACGGCAACTGGCGCCGCGGGCGCCGCGCCGCATCTTCGCGGTGATGACGGCGGCCTTCGGCCTTGGCCAGATCGTCGGCCCGATCGCCGCCGGCCTGCTTGCCCAGGCCTCGGGCAATTATACGCTTGCTTCGGTCATGGCCGCGGCCGCTCTGTTGGCCTCCGGTTTCATCGCCTGGTCGGCTGCGCCAAAATCGCCATGATTTGCGGCCTTGCTCGATGCCGGGCGTCGGGCAGGGCATTTTCTTTCCCTCTAATGTGTGAGCTTATGCCCGCCGAACAGCAACGCCGCTGAATCGCGGTCAGACCGAGGAAACCCGCCACAGTGTTCGTATCTTTTTTCCCGCAGCCGAAGCTGTTTTTCACCTCGGCCGCCCTCTGGAGCCTTGCTGGGGTCCTGTTCTGGTTCTTCGGCGGCCAAGAACTGGGGGCGCATTTTGGCTTGCCGCCGGCAGCCGACGGCGCACCACCCATCCTTGGCATTCCAATATTCTGGTCGCCGCCCTTCCTTTGGTTTTACATTTATTTCAGCGTGATGCTGGCCATTTTCTATCTGTTCTGGCGCTTCTACGCACCCCATCCCTGGCAGAACTGGTCGATCCTGGTGTCCGCCTTCATCCTCTTTTCGACCTACACGAATGTGCAGCTCAACGTCGCTCTGAACACATGGCGCGGGCCGTTCTTCGACCTCTTCCAAAAGGCAATAACCACACCAGGTTCGGTGACCGCGGCCGAGCTTTACAGCCTGTTTGGGATTTACGCTCTGATAGGCTTTATGTTCATCTCGCTGTTTGTCGTGACACGTTTCATCGTTAGCCACTACATCTTCCGTTGGCGCACCGCGATGAACGAATTTTATGCCGCGAATTGGCCCAGGCTGCGCCACATTGAAGGCGCCTCGCAGCGTGTCCAGGAAGATACGATGCGCTTCTCCACCACCATGGAGCAATTGGGTGTCGCCTTTGCCGATTCGATACTGACGCTGATCGCCTTCCTGCCAGTGCTCGATGCGCTTTCGAGCCACATCACCGCACTGCCGCTGGTCGGTTCAATTCCGCATTCGCTGGTGATCGCCGCGCTGCTATGGTCACTATTCGGCACGCTTCTGCTGGCCGTTGCGGGTCTAAAGTTGCCCGGCATGGAATTCCGCAACCAGCGGGTGGAGGCTGCCTATCGCAAGGAACTAGTCTACGGCGAGGACGATCCGAACCGGGCCACGCCGCCAACCTTAGCCGAGCTGTTCCAGAATGTGCGGCGCACCTATTTCCGCTATTATTTCCACTATGCTTATTTCAACGTCTTCCGGGCCGGCTTCGGCCAGGCGGACGCGATCTTCTCCAGCGTCATCCTCATTCCGACCATTGCAGCGGGCAAGATCACCCTGGGTATCTGGCAGCAGATCAGCACCGCCTTCGGTCAGGTTTCCGATTCATTTCAATATCTCGTCAACGCCTGGCCAACGATCGTGGAATTGATTTCGATCTACAAACGCCTGCGCGCCTTCGAGGCGACGCTCTATGGCGAGCCGCTGCCGGATCTCGATCAGCGTTTTCTTGCCCGGCAAGCCGGGGATTCCGTCTGAAAATGGACAGTGGGCGGCTCAGCCGCCCACCGTCTCCTTCGTCGTGTCGGCACGACGCTGCGCCGCATAATCGCGAAAACTGATGCATTCGACGTCGGCTTTCACGCAGACCTCGCCGGCGAAGCGCTCCAGCGCGTTCCAGTAGGCGCCGTCATTCATCAGCGTGAAATGGAAGCCGAGCTCCAGCGGCAGCCGCTTGCCGCTATACTGCGCATCGAAAGCGGCACGAAACGCCTCGTAGGCGCGCTCGGTGAACTCGGCCGCCATGGCCGCGTTCTCGGTGCCGCCGGAATGGCGGACATAGAGATTGTAATCCATGGCGACCACTGGCTTGGCCTTCGGGCCTTCCGGAACAAGCGGCAGGGCGAAGCGCATTGTGCCGTTCACGGTCGGCGGCAGGGCTGGGCCTTTGGAGACGCCGCTGGCGTCGTACTGGAAGCCGGCCTGCGGCAGCGCCTCGTAGAGCGCCTTGTTGGTCGAGAGATAGGGCGCGCGGAAGCCGACCAGCGCATGGTGCGCGAAATCGTGCCAGCCGGCCGGTTCCGGGATGCCGTTGATGGCATAGGCGTTTTCGAAGATGCGTCGCACAGAAGCGAATTCGGCCAGCCAGTCCGCCTTGCTCCAGGCCTTGCCGTCGAAATGGCCGCAGGCATGGCTGCCGATGTCGTGGCCTTCGGCGGCCGCCAGCCGGACCTGTTCCAGCCGGTCGGCCACGTCCTGCTTGGAGGCGGCGAAACCGACATTGGATTTGCCGGCGGTCTTGCCGGGCCCGGAGTACTGCTGGCGCGTGTCTGGCGAAAGCAGGAAGACGCAGGACAGGAAATAGGTGAAATGCGCCCCGGTGCGCTTTGCCAGCGCCCGGCTGCGCTGCCATTGCGAGATATCGCGCGCCGCGTCGAAGGAAATCAGCACGATCTGCTTGGGCTTGGCGGGCGCAACCGCCGGCGCTTTGGGCGGATCGGCGAAGGCCACGCCGGTGGCGGCAAACGAGGCGAGACTGAACGCAAGGACACGGTACGAACGAAGCATCGGCACCCTTCTGGCGGGACCCTTTCCAGCCGGTTGGAAGCCGGCTATCGCCCAAATGTGGCGCCGATGCGGTGCGGCAAGCCCGGAGGTTCCCCCGGAGGTCCCTCCCGAGGTCGCATTGAGTTGTCCCGCCGATTTTCCGGCCCGCCCCCTTCCATGCGGACAAATATTCGCTAAAACGCGGGCTCAAGAAGCGCCTCACCCGGGGCAGCAATGGTTTTTGATTGATGTCGGACGATAGTTTTATTCGCGAAGTCAACGATGAGATTCGTCGCGAGCAGGCGCACAAGCTGTGGGACCGTTTCGGCCCGGCCCTGCTCGGTCTGGCGATCCTGGTCGTGCTCGGCACCGCCGCCGTCGTTGGCTACCGCTATTGGGACGAGACCCGCGCCAACCGCTCGGGCGACGCATTCTCGGCCGCGCTCAAGCTCGCCAATGACGGCAAGAGCGACGAGGCGATCGCCGCGCTCGACCAATTGGAAAAGGACGGCTACGGCGCCTATCCGCTGCTTGCCCGCATGCGCGCCGCGACCGTCAAGGCCGACAAGGGCGACGTCGACGGAGCGGTCAAGGATTTCGACGAGGTTGCGGCCGACAACGCCATTCCAACCGGCATCCGCGACATCGCGCGACTGAGGGCGGCCCTGCTGCTCGTCGATCACGGCTCTTTCGCCGATGTCTCCAGCCGCGTCGAGGCGCTCACCTCCGACACCAATCCGCTGCGCCATTCGGCGCGCGAGGCGCTTGGCCTTGCCGCCTGGAAGGACGGCAAGTCGGCGGATGCTCTCAAATTGTTCGACCAGATCTCTTCGGATGACGGAGCTCCGCGCAATGTGCGCCAGCGCGCGCAGCTCATGTCCGAACTGATCCGTGGGTCGGGCAACGCGTCGTGATTGCATGTCGCCCAAAAGTGCGCAGCTGTTTTGGGACAAACGACATGCAAGATAAACGGTAGACCCGATGTCG
>JAEKLU010000221.1 GCA_019509685.1 Mesorhizobium sp.
AAAAGCCGGTGTTCCACACCGGCGATCTCACCGTCGATCTGGTCAAGCGCATCGTCAAGGTCGAAGGCAATGAGGTGAAGTTGTCGCCCAAGGAGTACGACATCCTGCGCATCCTGGTGCAGCATGCCGGCAAGGTGCTGACCCACCAGTTCATGCTGAAGCAGATCTGGGGCGACACCACCGACGTCCAGTACCTGCGCGTCTATGTGCGGCAGTTGCGGCAGAAGATCGAAAAGACGCCGGACCAACCGCGCTACATCACGACCGAGACCGGCGTCGGCTATCGCCTGCGCGAGGTGGAGTAGCTGAGGCAGAGACCGTGGCGGTTGGCCGCAGCAGATCAAGGTCGTCATCCCAGGGCGAAGCAGGAGCGAAGCTCCGTCGCGGAGACCCTGGGATCCATTCCGTGACCTCGGACGCAAGGCGCAGCGGAGCGGATTCTGCACCGCCGCGGCGCGGAGAGGTCACGGAATGGATCCTCGGGTCTGCGCCGCGTCGCTTCGCTCCTTGCTCCGCCCGTGGATGACGAAGCGTTCAGCGTTTCGGCAAATCACCACGGGTAGAGCCGCCAAAAGACATCGGCCGGCCGGTCTCCGGCGCTTAATCCGCCGACAGGTCCGCCGTCCGGGCGAGTGCGCCGCCGAAGCCATTGAGCGAGATGGTGAAGGCGATCGGCTGCGTCGTGTCGGCGGCCGTGGCGTTGACCTTCAGCGTGGTGCCGTTCTGCAGCAGCGCCGTGGTATCGGCATCGAAGGTCACCGGCACCAGGCAGCCAACGGCCTGGCAGGTGTTGAACGCCAAGGTGCCATCCAGCTTCTTGTCGTCGATTTCGAGCGACACGCCATTGGCCAGAGCCAGCCCGAAGGGCAGCGCCAACGTGCCGATCGCGTCCTGACCGGTCTTGGTCGTCAATTCGATGGCCAGCAGCCGCTGGCCACTCTGCTTGTTGAACTGCTGGTGCGACAGGCTGCACACCTTGTTGGTGCCGGTGATCTGGCAATTGACCGTCCAGTCGCCATGCGTTTCCGACAGCGCCGAGGCGCCGCCCGGCAGTTGCGGCTTGGCCGCCGCGTCGGCGGGCTGAGCCGCGGGCGTAACCTTGTCGCCCTTGTTTTGCGCGGCAAGCGCCGTTGCCGGGAGACCGGCAATGCAGGCGGCTGCCAGCATTGCGACGAAATACGCGCGCTTCATCCTCATGAGATCCCTTCTTGGCCGCCGCCTGGGGCCAACCTAGAAGTTGACCTTGAGAGACGCGCTGACCGCGTTCTGCTTCACCGTTTTCCCGAAGGCGCCGTTATACCTGACCGACAGTCCGACGCCATTGACGCCATTAAGTTCAACTCCGGCGCCGACGCGATAGAGCGGCGAATCTATTGCTTCCGTCAAGTGCAATGCCGGGTTGCCCGGCAGATTCTCCGCTGCGGCGAAGCGTCCCTCGATCTCCCATTGCTTGGTCGAGAATTCGACGCCGGCCTTTCCGTAGATACGGAAACTGGCAATGTTGCTGATTGGAATATCGGTGCCAAGTTCAAGCGTCGGCGTCGCGGCGTAGAACATCGTGTCGCTGCCGTCGAAGTTGAAGGCGGCAACCGAGCCTTCCTCCTTGCCGGAGACGTCGAGCCAGCGCGCGTCGAACTGGATCGTCGGCTGCAGATAGAAAGCGCCCATCTGCTGCGTCATGCCGATGCGCGCCGAACCGCCGAACTGGCTTGTGGTCTGCTTATAGGAAACGCTGCCGCCGATGCCGTCGAGCAGCTCCTCGGGCAGGTACACGCCATCCAGCGTCTCGCCCGGAACGAACGCGACCGGGTCCACATGCGTGTCGCGTTCCCCCTTGAAGGAGCCGGTGCCGCCGCCGAGCGCGAAGTCGACGAAATATCCGCTGCTTTCATATTTTGCCAGCGCATAGGCCTGCCAGGATTCGCCCTCGGTGTCGGAGAGCTGCTCGCCATTGTTGGCGATCTTGGAATCGTACTCGGTGCGGCCGAAGGTGGCACCGAGCGACCAGTTGTGGCCCACCTCGCCGATGGCGCCGAACGACAGCGTCTTCAACGTATCATCCCGGCTGGTGGTGCCGGCGCCGGCATCCCTGCTGTACTGCGCCTGCGGGCTGATGGTGCCCCAGATGCAGCGGCCGTCGGCGTTCTTGTAGGCCGGGACGCCGGTGCACTCGCGCGCCTGGTCGAGCATGATGTCGGTGGAGCGGTTGATCATGTCGAAGGTATGCACGGCATAGTGTGGCGTCAGCCGGGTCAGCGCGGCGCCGAGCTCGGCCTCGGTCTGCGAGAAGCGCAGCATGTTGATCAGCCGCGCCATCGGATTGTCCGGACTGGACACAGCCTCGAGATCGTCGAGATACTGCGCCATCTGGAACACGCCCGGATCGTTGGTGCCCGAGCCCGGATCCTGCGCCAGTTCGAGGAAGCTCTTGTTGTCGGCGTAGAGCACCAGATCGGTGCCGTTCTCGACCTTGACCAGGAAGTTGAAACCGACCGCCGGATGCAATGTCTGCGGCGTCAGGCCGGAATCCGTCATCGCCGAACCCGTCGCGAGCTTGTATTGCGTAAACAGCTTGTCGATCGACAGGAAGTTGAGCGGCGCCGTGCCGTCGAAATCGCCGGCGCCACTCAAGGTCACCGCATCGGTGATCTGGTTGTTGAGGTCGATGTCGGTGACGAAACTGCCGGTACCGTCCTGGGTAAATCCGCCGGTGACATCGACGGTCGCCACCACGCCGATGCCTTGGCTGGTATAGAGTCCGTCATTGGTGAACAGCCCGCCGCCAAGATCGATGGTCTTGAGGCCGACCATCGAGGCATCGGCGAAATTGTGGAAGCTGTTGTTGCCGCCGCCGAGATCGATGTTGCCGATCACGCGGCCGAGAGTGCCCACTGCCTGCGAATTGTCGATATGGTCGTCGCCCGACGTCCCGGTGATCGCGAACGGACTGAAATCGTCCAGCAGCGATTCCAGGATCGCGTCTGTCGGCACCACCGGACCAGGCGCCAGCAGGAAGGTCTGGAACGCCTTGAACTGCGATGCCTGGATCTCGAAGGTCGGGTTCGCTCCCATCGCGTAGAGCAGGCTGTGGTTGGTCAGCGTGTTGTCGGCGCCGCCGACAAGCATTGCCGCCACGCCCGTTCCGGCGCCGCCGATCGTATACTTGCCATTGAGGTTGATGGTGATGTTGCCTTTTGCGTGCTCGGCGGTGCTTTCGCCATAGACGGCCACGGAATCCGCACCCTGCGCGAACAGGCTGTCACCTGCCGTCAGGTCGACCGTGTGCGCGTCGCCGTCGCCGGTCGCACTCTGGCCGAACATGGCATACGAGCTTGCGCCCTTGACCCAGACCTGGCTGTCGGTGCTTGCCGATGCCGCCGCCGCATCGCCGATGCCGCCTTGCGAGCCGGCTGCCGAACTGCCAATGGTCAGCGAATCGGTACCGCCCGCGCCGCCACCGCCGCCGACGGCCTGTGCCACGATACCATGCGCGCGGTCGCCGTCGGTTTCGATGGCGCCGGACTGCTTGATCGTGACCGTTCCGCCATTGCCCTTGGTGCCGCCAGGCGTGTTGAAGCCGATGGCGTTGGGCCCGCCGCCATCGTCATCGGCGCCGAACCGGCCGAAGCCCGCGCCACCGAAGCCGCCGCCGCCGCCGATCGATTGCGCGATGATTGCAATGGAGTCCTTGCCATGCGTGATGATCTCGCCGGTGCGCGTGACGTTGACGTCGCCGCCGTTGCCGCCGTCCCCGCCAAGTCCTCCGATGGCGAGCGCGTTGGACGTCTTGCCCTTGGCATCGCCGCCATAGCCGCCACCGCCGCCGATGGATTCAGCCACCACCCCGTGCGCACGCTCACCGAACGTCTCGATGACGCCCGAAACGGTGACATCCACTTGGCCGCCATTGCCGCCTCGACCGCCGAAGCCACCGATCTGCAAGGCAAAGGCATTGTCCCCGGCCGCATCGCTCGAAACCGTGCCGCCATAGCCGCCGCCTCCGCCGATCGACTGGGCAAAGATGCCGATCGCGCCGTCCTTGTTGGTGGTTATCACGCCGTCATTGGAAACGATGACATGACCACCGTCGGCACCGACGCCGGCAGGCAGTGAAACACCGATAGCGAGCACTTGCCCGCCGACATTGGTGTCTCCCTCGGTCGCATTGGCGGCCGCGCCCGAAGCGCCGCCGCCGCCGCCCACAGACTGCGCGAAGATGCCATGCGAGAGATAGCCATCGGTGGTGATCTGGCCATGATTTTCGACCGTGACGTCACCGCCCCTGCTGCCTACCCCGCCAATACCGCCGACCGAAAGGCTGACGGAAACGTCTTTGGCCGCACCTGTCGTTGTCGAACCGCTGCCGGCCGCGCCGCCGCCGCCTCCGATCGACTGCGCAAAGACGCCGTAGGAGTTGTCGCCTTCAGTGTGGATAATGCCGGTCTGATTGTTGATGACATGGACGAATTTTCCGACGCCACCACCGCCGCCGAGACCGCCCAAGGCAGCCGAAATGGAAACCTTGGCATCCGCTGACGTCGATCCTGCAGCGCCGCCGACGCCGCCGCTGCCACCGATGGATTGCGCCATGATGCCATGCGAATTGGCCATGTCGGTTTCGACGGTTCCATTGTTGGTGACATGAACTTCGCCGCCATCGCCGCCACCGGCGCCGGAGCCGCCCATCGTGAACTTGACGTCCACGGTGCCGCCGTCGCTGCCTGTGCTCTTGCCCGCGCCGCCGGAGCCGCCGCCGCCGCCGATCGACTGCGCGAAGATGCCGATCGAATTCTCTCGCTTGGTCCAAATGTGACCATTCACGTCATTGGTCACCTCGACAAGCGCACCAGTGCCGGCGCTGCCGCCGGCGCCGCCAATGCCGCCGCCGATCGCGTATTCCGCCTTGGCGCCGGCCGAAGCCGAGCCGCCGACACCGCCGCCGCCGCCGATCGAGCTGGCACTGATGCCATAGGAGAAGGCGCCGTCCGTGGTGATGAAATTGTTGTTGGTGACGGACACCGCGCCGCCATCGCCGGCGGTGCCGCCGGGAAGGGCGAGCGCCACACCGATCGAAACCGTCGTCTTGCCATCGTCGCCCGCGCCTGCATCATCGCCGCCGCCGACATCTTCGTCGGAAGCGGACGCAGCACCGGCCGCGCCACCGCCACCGCCGACGGACATGGCGACGATGCCGGACGACCCGAAGCCCGACGTGTCGATGATGCCGGTGTTGTTGACGGTGACCTTCATGGCGTTGGCCGCGCCGCCGCCCGAACCGCCGAGGCCCATATTGACGCTAACGCTGGTCTGGCTGGTGCCGCCGATGTTGTAGGATTTCGCCGTGCTCGAGCCGCCGATGCCGCCACCGCCGCCGATCGACTGCGCCATGATGCCGGAGGAGAAAGCGCCGGTCGTGGTCAGATTGCCCGAGTTGGTGACATCGACCGTGTTGCCGAAGCCGCCCTGGCCACCGCCGCCGCCCATGGCGAAATTGGCGGCGATGTTGACGCCGTCGCCGCCACCGACATTGGCGCTGCCGCCGGTGCTGGTGCCGCCATTGCCGCCGCCGCCGCCGATCGATTGCGCCACGATCGCGCTCGAGGAATCGCCATCTGTGGAGACAGTCATCGCATTGTTGACGTGGACATCGCCTGCATTGTTGCACTTGGTCGGATCGTTGCCGATGCAACCGCCGCCCTTGCCGCCGATGTTGACGGAAGCCGTCACCGTCACGCTGTTGCCGTAGCCGCCAGCACCGCCGAACGTGTCGCCTCCATTGCCGCCGCCGCCGCCGATCGACTGGGCCAGGATGCCGACCGCCTGGAAGCCATGGGTGACGATCTGGCCGCCGCTGACCAGGCCGGACTCCACCGTGACCTTGTTGCCCTGGCCGCCATTGCCGCCGCTGCCGCCGATGGCGACGCCGAGATTGATCGCGACCTCGTCGCTGATGGCGCCGGCGATCGAGGTGGCGCGGCCGCCATTGCCGCCGCCGCCGCCGATCGATTGCGCCACGATGCCGCCCGAACCGTCCGCGTCGGTCAGGGACACGATGTTGCCGTTCGCCTTGACCGTAACCTCGCCGCCCGAGCCGCCGTCGCCGCCGCTGCCGCCGACGGTCACCGCCACCGCCGCGGATGCGTAAAGCCCGACGCTGAACGCGCCGGCGACAGCTTTGCCGCCATTACCGCCGCCGCCGCCGATGGCCTGGGCGATGATGCCCTTGGCGCCCATGCCGCTGACGGTGATGTCGCCGGTATGCTCGACCGTCACCTTCATCGCGTCGCGGCCCGCGCCACCGTCGCCGCCGACGGCGACGCCGACGCCGACAAAGAGGCCGACCGAGACCGCGCCGGCATTGCCGCCATTGCCGCCGCCGCCGCCGACCGATTGCGCCATGATGCCGTGAGCAAGGTCGCCCTTGGTCGTGATGTTGGCGTTGTTGGTGACCTCCACCTCGCCGCCATTGCCGCCGCCGCCGCCCTTGCCGCCGACGCCGACAGCAGTGAACAGGCCACCCGCCCCGGCGAGACCGCCATCGCCGCCGCCACCGCCGATCGCCTGGGCCAGGATGCCGACCGACAAATCCTCATTGGTCTTGATCACGCCGGAATTAGTCACCGTGACCTTCATGGCGCTGCCGCCGTCTTTAGCTGCGCCGCCGACCGCGAGCGAAGGTCCGCCGACGGCGATCGAGAAGCCGCCCGAGCCGCCGCCGCCGCCGACCGACTGCGCCTGGATGCCATGCGACTGGATGCCGTCGGTGGTGATGTCGGCGCCGTTGGTGACATCGACGGTGTTGCCGTTGCCGCCGCCGGCGCCGTTGCCGGCGATGCCGACATTGAGCGACAGGCTTCCCGCTATGCTGCCGCCGCCCGTGCCGCCGCCCCCGCCCACCGACTGGGCGAGAATGCCGGTCGAATGGTCCTTCATTGTATGGATGGTGCCGTCGTCGATACCAACCGTGACGGTGTTCGACGCGCCCGCCGCGCCGCCCTTGCCGCCGACGCCGACGGACGCGCCCGCGGCCAGGTTGAACGAGAAACCGCCATTGCCGCCGCCGCCGCCGATCGACTGCACGATAAGGCCGGCAGAATTCACTTCATGCGTGGTGATGGTCGTGCTGGCGGAATGGTATTCGACCGCACCTGCGCCGCCGCCGCCGGCGGCGCTTCCGCCGACGCCGACGGTGATGCCGGCGCTAAGACCGATGACGCCGCCGCCATTGCCGCCGCCACCGCCGATCGACTGCACGATGATGCCGGCCGAGCGTTCACCGAAGGTCTCGACCGAGCCATTATAGGTAGTGTGCACATCGACGCCCGCGCCCGCGGCGCCGGCACCGCCGCCGATGCCTACCGTCGCGGCGACCGCGAACGTTCCTGCGAAGCCGCCATTGCCACCGCCGCCGCCGATTGACTGCACAATCAGGCCCGCCGAATCCGCGCCATGCGTGATGATGGTTTGATTGCCGCCGTCCGGCGTTCGGAAAAACACCTGGCCGCCGTCACCGCCTTTGCTTCCCGAGCCGCCGACGCCGACGCTGGCGCCTAAGCTGCCCGCAGCCGAGAATCCGCCATTGCCGCCGCCGCCGCCAATCGATTGCGCAATGATGCCGGCTGAACGCTGCTGCTGCGTTTCGACTTTGCCGCCGCTGGTTACATCGACCTTTTTGCCGACGCCTGCGGCCGCACCCTTGCCTCCGACACCGACAGCGGCCAGACCCGCGCCGCTGAGCGCAAATCCGCCATTGCCGCCGCCACCGCCCACGGATTGCGCCAGAATGCCGATGGAGTCGCTGCCGTTCGTATTCACCGTCGCATTGGCGACGTTGTAAGTCACCTCGCCGCCATCGCCGCCCGCCGCGCCACTGCCGCCGACGGAGACCGAGACGAAGGCTCCGGCCGCTATGCTGCCGCCACCGTTGCCGCCGCCGCCGCCTACCGACTGCGCCAGGATGCCGATAGCCGAACTGCCATGCGTGGAGACGCTGGCACCGGTGCCGGCCTGGTTGACGTTCACGGAACCGCCATTGCCGCCTGTGCCACCGCCACCGCCTATGGCCACCGCTATGTTCGAAAGCGCCGCTGCCCCGTAGCCGCCATTGCCGCCGCCGCCGCCGATCGATTGCACAAGCACGCCATGGGCGCCGTCGCCGCTGCCGTCGGCGCCTGTGATGATCGTGCCGCCGACATTCGCGGTCACCGTGCCGCCGGTGCCGCCGCCACCGGCCGTGCCGCCGATCGACACGATGCCCGCTGCCCCGCCTCCGTCGCCGCCGCCGCCGCCAACCGATTCCACCAGCATGCCGATCGCGCCGGTGCCGTTCGTGGTGATTTTGCCGTTATTGGTGGCGGTTGCCGCCGACCCGTCATTGCCCGCGGCCCCCGAGCCGCCGCCGCCAAACAGGCCAAAGGCGCCGCCGCCATTGCCGCCGCCGCCGCCGACCGACTGGACGACCATACCGCTGGCAAAATCGCCTCCGGTGGTGATAACGCCGGTGCTCTCATTGGTGCCTTCGACAATTCCGCCAATCGTCGCGGCGCCGCCATTGCCGCCCTCGGAAATGATGCCGAGGCCACCTTTGCCGTTGCCGCCATTGCCGCCGGCCGACCGGACCAGCATGCCGTATGAAAAGGTTCCGGACGTGCTGACGGAGCCCGCATTGCTCGCCGATGCGCTGCCGCCGGAAGCGCCGTTGCCGCCGTTCCCGCCGGCGCCGATCAAGGCCGCATCGAAATCGCCGCCTTGGCCGCCATTGCCGCCGCTAGCGTCTGCATAGATGCCGAATGAAGAATTGCCAGTCGTGCTGACGGTACTGGTTGCGGAGGCCGTGGCCGTGGCGCTGCCTCCGGCACCGCCGCTGCCTGCGTCGCCGGATTCGGATGTTGCCGCAGGCGCCGCCCCGCCGCCATTGCCGCCATTGCCGCCGATTGCCGTTGCGACTATTCCGTGATGGTTGTCGCCGACGGCCGAAAGATCGGCGTTGTTTGTGATGTCGACCGTGCCGCCGTGACCACCATTGCCGCCTTCGCCGCCATTGGTATGTACCGGTGTGCCGGCGCCGCCATAGCCGCCATTGCCGCCTTTGCCACCATTGGCCGTTCCGACAAAAGTGGATGCGCCGATGTTGAGTTGGTCTACATCGTTGGTGCCTGTAGCGTTACCACCGTCGTGGCCATTGGCGCCGTCATCGTCATAACCGCCTGGCCCTCTATCGGGAGCCGCAGGACCGTTCTGGTCGATGACCACCTGTGATCTGGCAATGTCGATGGCGGAGAGCCCGGCCAGCGCCGTGGCGCCAAGCAACAGCGACAGACGCCCGGCCCTTAAGACAGTTCGTCCCCGGCCCTCGCCTGAAAAAGTCTTCGTCTCGGGAACTGAGCCCCCCGGCCCGTCCGACCGGGTTGTACACCGGCACCAGTCATCACAAAACGCACGCCGCCCACGGCGCGTTGAAAACAAAGCCATGCCACCCCACCCCTATTCGTGCCCGCCGTCACTCCCCTGAGATCAGCGCCACGACCCCGTTGCGGCTTGCAGGCCGCATATGCCCCATCCAAGTCGATACATCCCCCAGTTGTGAGCGATGCCTTTTTTAGAGTACCCTAACTTTTTGCCGATGGAACCCGAAAACTTACGTAAGGGACACTGACCAAATTTTGTCGCGCAACGCAGTCGTCAAATGACGACAATCGGGGGAATATCCGTGATCATCCCGTCCGGGTTCGAGCGTTTCTCCCATGGCAAGCCGGGCTGAACGCCCTATATGAACAGCCGATACTGTGTTCGTGCGGGACGTAAGCGATGTTTCGGCTTGATTTGTCGACGATAGTCATTTTGGCGCAGCTGACGGGATCCGCGCTCTTCATCACGGGGTCGCAGGCTTCGGCGCAGATCGTTATTCCGACCAATCGCAGCACATCGGTGGACCAGGGTCAGTTGCAGCAATTGCAGAACAGACTGCAGCGGCAGCAATACCAGCAGCAGCAGCAATTGTATCGCGAGTTGGACCGGCAGGCGGTGCCAAAACCCCAGCCGGGCGTCCCGGTCTTCAATCCGACCTGCCGGATGGAGGCGGTCGGCAACACGATTTCGCGTGTTTGCCGCTGACATTTCGATTTTTTCGGTTTATTAGCCGACTTACTTGATGGCGGAAGCCGGATTGCAAGGGCGGTGTTTTTGGGGTTTGCAGACGGTAGGATTTCTTACCGTGCGCGCCGGCGCGCGACATCTAATCTGCTCTCACCGGAATTTGGGATGGCAACAAAGAAGAAAGCAGTTCGCAAGGCCAAGAAAGGGCAACGGATCCGCCAGGTGGCGGCCATCCCTTTTCGATTGCGCGACGATGGTAGCCTGGAAGTGCTGCTGGTCACCTCACGCACGACCAGACGCTTCATCGTGCCCAAGGGCTGGCCGATGAAGGGCAAGAGCGGGCGCAAGGCGGCGACGATCGAGGCCCAGGAGGAAGCGGGCGTTCTGGGCAAGTCGCGCAAGCAGCCGGCCGGCACCTATTCCTATTGGAAACGCATGACCAATGGTTTCATCCGCGTCGACGTCACGGTCTATCTGCTCGCGGTGACCGAGGAGCTGGCCGATTGGCAGGAAGCGGCGAACCGGCAACGCGCCTGGCTGCCGCCGGCCGATGCCTCCTTGCTCATCGACGAGCCTGACCTGTCGACGCTGCTCAGGGACCTGACCATTCCGGCGGCCGACCCGGCTTAGCGATTTCCCTATTCCGTATCGTCCGGTAAAGGCCGCGCCGACGTGCCGGTATAGGCCCACAGCCATTCCCTGGGCAGCGGCCCTTTGTTGCGCTCGCTCTGCTGTGA
This sequence comes from Mesorhizobium sp., assembly GCA_019509685.1. Next base: position 10,833 of record JAEKLU010000221.1, read on the forward strand.
CTGTTCCCAGACATGCGCCAGGATGCCGGCCGATCGCGACAGCACGAAGAGGCCGCGCGTCAGCGGCGGCGGAAAGCCGAGCTCGCCATAGATGACGACGGTGGCGAGCGGAGAAGCCGCTTTCAGCGTGCCGCTCAAATTCACGCTTGACTTACATATATCCCGATGGTTATACGTCAACCAATAGCCAATGGGTTATCGATTAGATGCCAGCCACGCACGATATGCTGTTCAGGACGCTTGCCGATCCGACGCGGCGCGCCATTTTCGAGCGCCTGTGCCAGCAGGGTGAGCAGACGGTCGGCGCGCTCACCGCCCAGGCCGGCGTCTCGCAGCCTGCGGTGTCGAAGCATCTCGGCCTGCTCAAGGAGGCCGGGTTGGTGCGCGACCGCCATGAAGGCCGCCAGACGCATTACAGCGCGCGGCTCGCGGCGCTGTCGCCGCTGATGGATTGGACGCGCGAGATGGCGGGGTTTTGGGAAAGCCGGTTCGACGACCTCGAGGATTTGCTCAAAAGGATGGATCAATGAATGAGGCCGTAACGCGCTCCGTCATCGTCGAACGCGAGATCCCTTACCCGCCGGAAAAGATCTGGCGCGCGCTGACCCAGCCGCATCTGATCGAGGAATGGCTGATGAAGAACACCTTCAAGCCGGTCGTGGATCACCGTTTCAATCTGAGCGCGGATTGGGGCGGCGTCGACTGCCAGGTGCGGACCATCGAGCCCAACAAGACGCTGTCCTACAGCTGGGACACCAAGGACCTCGAAAGCGTCGTCACCTGGACACTGACGCCGACAGGCGCAGGCACCCGTCTGCGCATGGAGCAGGTCGGCTTCCGCGCGGATCAGGAGCCGTATTACCGCGGCGCCACGGTAGGCTGGAAGAGGAACCTTGCGGCCCTGGAGGAAGTCCTTTCGCGGATCGACTGAGGATCCGCGAGGCCCAAGGCAAAGACTGGTCAGAACCACATATCGTTCGGCGGATGGCAAGCCGCAGGCGTAAGCAATGGAGGAATTGAAATGAAGATCAAGCTGACCAGCATCTATGTCGACGACCAGGAGAAGGCTCTCGGCTTCTATACCGACGTCCTGGGCTTCACCAAGAAGGCCGACTTCATCAATGGACCGTTTCGCTGGCTGACCGTCACAGCGCCCGACGATCCGGACGGCACCGAACTGCAGCTGGCGCTCAACGACAATCCAGCGGCAAAGACCTATCAGCAGGCCATCTTCAAGCAGGGGCAGCCGGCGCTGATGCTGTTCACCGACGACATCAAGGGCGATCATGAACGCATCAAAGCCAATGGCGGCAGCTTCGCCATGGCGCCGACCGAGGTGACCGGCGCCACCATCGCCCAGCTCAACGACACATGCGGCAATCTCATTCAGCTTTCGCAGCTGGCGCGCTGGTAGGAAACTGTCCGGTTACGTTGCAAAGGGAGGTTAGAATGGATTGGAGCAAGTGGATACGCCAGGCTCACCGCTGGCTGTCGATCATCTTCACCGTCACCGTCATCGCCAACTTCGTCGCCATGACAAAAGGCCAGCCGCCGGCGTGGATCGTCTATTCGCCGCTGATCCCGCTCTTCCTGCTGCTGTTTTCCGGCCTCTATATGTTCGTGCTGCCTTACATAGGAAAACGGCGTAGCGGTGCGGCGCCTGAGCACGCAAGGTCAACCTGATGACAAAAACCAAACCGTCTGATGCCAAGGCCAAGCCTTCCAAGGCCGAGCCCGTCCTTTTGTCAGGCGGCAACCCGCAAATCGCCAAGGGCTATGGCGACGGACCGGTGCAGGCCTATATCGCCGCCATGCCGGACTGGAAAAGCGACGTCGGGCGCCGGCTCGACCAGCTTATCGTGCGGGCGGTGCCAAACGTGCAAAAGGCGGTGAAATGGAACTCGCCCCTCTATGGCATGGAAGGCGAAGGCTGGTTCCTCGGCATTCACTGCTTTGCCAAATACATCAAGGTGGCGTTCTTCCGCGGCATGTCGCTGGATCCGGTGCCGCCGGGCCGGTCCAAGAGCAAGGACACGCGCTACCTGCACATCCACGAGGACGGCGCGCTGGACGAAGCGCAGTTCACCGCCTGGGTAAAGCAGGCGAGCCGGCTGCCGGGCGATCGTATGTGAGCAATTCCAGGAAAAGTGTGAAACGGTCAGGCTCGGCGACTTCGCCGTAGCCTCCGTCCGGAATTGCGTGAAAAACAAAGAACTAGGCACACAAACGATCAAGTGCGGTTCCCCTCGAAGCGGCACGGTGGCAATCTTTTATTCGGACGCGAAGGAGATCCGGACATGACCAAAAGCGATGCGGACAGCAAATCTGCCTCCGAGCTGATCGACGGACGGATAAAGGAACTGGACGACTGGCGCGGCGAGACGCTTGCCCGGCTCCGCGCCGTGATCAGGCAAGCCGCGCCCGGAGCCACAGAGGCCTGGAAATGGCGCGGCGTGCCGGTCTGGGAGGATACCGGCATGATCTGCACCGGCGAGACCTACAAGGCCGTCGTCAAGCTGACCTTCGCCAAGGGCGCGGCGCTGCCGGATCCCGCCAAGCTTTTCAATTCCAGCCTCGAAGGCAATACAAGGCGCGCGATCGACTTCAAGCAAGGCGACGCTATCAACGAGGAAGCTCTCAAAGCCCTCGTTCGCGCGGCCGTGGCCCTGAACAAGGCCAAGCCCACGCGCTGACCCGGCAGAAGGCCGACGGTCCCTCCAGAATTACGCGGAGCCGCCGCCGGCCTGCCGCTCAAGCATGACGGTCGGGGTGTCGTGGTAGGTGGTGCGCAGGATCTCGCGGTAGCCGTTCTTCTGCGCCACCCGCAGCGAAGCGCCGTTTTCGGGATCGATGATGCAGACAGTCCGGCTAGGCGCGAGCACCTCGTCGGCCCAGGCGACGATCCGTTCGACGACTTCGCTAGCCAGTCCCTTGCCGTGCACATGCGGAGCGAACGCCCATCCTGCCTCCGGCAGGCCTTCGATCGACGGCACGATTTCGCGCTTCAAATCATGGAAGCCGGCCTCGCCGATGAACTGGCCGCTGGCTTTGTCCTCGACCGCCCAGAAGCCCTTGCCGAGCAGCGACCACAGGCCGGCATGGCGCAGGAAGCGCATCCAGCTTTCCTCGCGCGTGCGCGCCTTGCCGCTGATGAAACGGGCGGTGACCGGATCGGCCCACATGGCGGCGTAGGTCTCGAAATCGCCGAGCCTGTGTGGCCGCAGAATGGTCCGCGCCGATTCGAGGATCGGCACGCCGGCTTCCTTCTTGATGCTCATCGATTTTGCCTCTGTTGATTGGGCAGCACTTAGCAAGCCGACGCCGCGGTGCAAGGGCCAGGACAATGCGGCCGCTCTTCCAGGGAGCATGATGAAGCTCGCCTCGCCGCGACCTCTTCTGGGATTCTTGGCCGACGGTGATACTCTGCGCACGGGATGCGATGCCGAACGTCTCGGTGCGCGGCTGGATGAGGAGACAGCATGGATACCACCGACCTTCTGCTCGCGATCGCCCATCATTTGCTGGTGTTCTCGCTGGCCGGCATTATCGGCGCCGAATTCGTGCTGATCCGTGGCGACTTGCCGGCCGCTACGTTGAAGCGCCTGGCCGGTATCGACCGCCACTATGGCATCATCGCCACGCTGATCGTGATCATCGGCATCTGCCGCGTGTTCTTCGGCCTCAAGGGCTGGGAATTCTACGTCTACAATTGGGTGTTCTGGGCCAAGATGGTTGCCTTCATCATCGTCGGCCTGCTGTCGATCATCCCGACCGTGCGCTTCATCTCCTGGAGCCGGCAGGCGAGCGGCAACACGTCCTTCTCGGTGCCGGCCGGGGAACTGGCCTCGGTGAAGAGCTACATCCGCGCCGAGGGCGTCATCTTCCTGCTCATCCCGGTCTTCGCCGCCGCGATGGCGCGCGGCTACGGCTACTGAAGTTCCTCTGCCGCAGTCTCTTTCAGCGGCGCGATCGGCACCAGCGGCGCCGGTATGTCGGTGGTCTTCTCCGCGGACTTGCAGATGTCGGCGATCACGCAGGCCGGGCAGTCAGGCTTGCGCGCCTTGCAGACATAGCGGCCATGCAGGATCAGCCAGTGATGCGCATGGCGCATGAATTCGGCCGGAATGACCTTCAGCAGCCCCTCTTCGACCTGCTCCGGCGTCTTGCCGGGCGCCAGCCCAATCCGGTTGCCGATGCGGAAGATATGCGTGTCGACCGCCATCGTCGGCTGGCCGAAGGCGACGTTGAGCACGACATTGGCGGTCTTGCGCCCGACACCTGGTAGTTTGACCAGTTCGTCGCGTTCCCGAGGCACCTCGCCGCCATAGTCGTCGATCAACGCCTTCGACAGCGCAATCACGTTCTTGGCCTTGTTGCGCCAGAGCCCGATGGTGCGGATGGCGTCGCCGACCTTGGCCTCGCCCAGGGCGAACATCTTTTGCGGTGTGTCGGCGGCCTCGAACAGCGCCTTGGTCGCCTTGTTGACGCCAGCATCGGTCGCCTGCGCCGACAGCACCACGGCAACCAGCAGCGTGAAGGCGTTGACATAGTCCAGTTCGCCCTTCGGCTCCGGCCGCTGCACGGAAAACCGTCGGAAGATCTCATGCACCTCGGCGGCGCTGTAGAGCGAGCGCGACGCGTTCTTGCGCGGCCGCCTTGCGCCCGTTCGGCCACCGCTTGAAGCGGGCTGCTGTGGTTTTTTGACAGCTACGGATTTTTTGGACTTGGGAGGTGCCATGTCCCTTCCTATAATAGTCCCCCATGAGCGACACAAACGCCTCATTCGAAGCCGACGAGCCATTCTTCCAGGCCTTGCTGACGCCGCACCGTTCGCTTGGCCGCACCGGCTTCCTGATCATGATGGGAGCCCTTCTGTTCGGCTGGGCTGTCACCGGCGCCTTTTTCCTGTCGCATGGCGCCTGGCCGGTGTTCGGCTTCTTCGGCCTCGATGTCATTGCAGTCTACATCGCCTTCCGCGCCAACTACCGCGCCGCGCGCGCCCGCGAAGAAATATCTGTGTCACGCACCAGCCTCGACATCCGCAAGACGGCACCGTCCGGCCGCTTCCAAGAGCACCATTTCAACCCATTCTGGACCAGGTTTTCGATCGCCCGGCATGCCGAGATCGGCATCACCAAAATGGCGGTCGAGGCGCAGGGCGAAAGCGTTGCGATTGGCGGCTTCCTCGATCCCGATTCCCGCGAAAGCTTCGCCACCGCTTTTTCCCGCGCGCTCGCGACCGCCAGATCGTAACTTGAAGCTATACTTGTTTTTTGCTTTCATCCTCGGTCTTCAGGACGGGAGGAAAGTCATGGTAGATCGCTATACGAAAGTCATTTTAACCCTGATCGGCGTCATGCTGTGCGTGATTTCAATCCAGCTGTCGTTTCGTGACGCGATAGCTCAGCCGCATGAATGCGGATCGTCCATACAAACCGCATGCTTCGTCACTACCCAGTTCCCTGAGAATGGCGACCAAAGAACATGGGTAAATATTCTTGATATAAAAAATCGATGAGTCTATCCGAGGATAGGTCTCAGAATCGAAAGCGCAAAATTCTGCCCACCTTGCGCAGCGGCGGAATGATTTTCCAGAGGCCGACGAACAGTCTCGCCGACCAGGTCATACGAGCGCCTGCTGGCGACTTGTAGCGCGAAATCTCCTCGATGAAACGCAGCTTCGGAACCGCCCGCTCCAGTTCGCGCGGATCCTCGATCGCCCAATGCACCTCGGCGCCCGTCACCTTGATGGCCGGGCTGAGGCGCATCAGCTTCAGGCCGAGATTGCTGTAGGCGTCGAACATCAGCTCGCCGCCGGCCAGATGCGCGACCAGCCGCGATAACAGACGCGGTCCTTCCTCGGCGGGGAGATAGGGCGTCAGCCCCTCCGCCACCACGATAGCCGGGCGGTTGCGAGGTATCTGGGCCAGCCAATCCGGCTCGGTCACCGACGAGGCGATGGGGTGATAATTGTCGCGGGACGGGTAGAGCTTGCGTCTGAGTTCGATCACCTCCGGGTAATCGACATCGAACCAGTCGATACCCTTTGGCGGATCGACCCGGAAGACGCGTGTGTCGAGCCCGCACCCCAGATGCAGCACGATCGCGTCCGGGTTCCTGGCAAGAAAATCCTCGACGCTGGCATCCAGCGTCCTGGCCCTGATGGCAAAGCCGAGCCCCAGATTGGCATCGACCTTGAGCCTGGCGAAATCGTAGTCGATCTTCTTCACCGCCTCGTCGGCGAAGCGGTCCTTGAGCAGCGAATGGGGCAGCCGGCTCTCCAGCGCCTTGCCGTAGAGCGTCATCAGCAAGGTCTCCCTTGCGCCGGTCAGATTGACCTTTTCGCCGGCCATGAATCGTCCCTTTCAACCCGAGCTCACTCTATCTGGGCGTGTTCGGCGGGAAGGCAAGTTTCGGGTGGTTGCAAGGCCGGGAAAGAACGATATTCGCGGTCAAGGAGATATTGCCATGAACGCTCAGATGACCATGAATACGCAGATGAAACCGACAGCGATCCTTCAGAACGACATCACGCCGGATGGCAGCGACTATGAGGTCGTGCGCCGCGCCATCGAGAAGATCAGCCTCGACTATCGCGACCAGCCCTCGCTGGAAGTGCTGGCCGAGGAAGTCGGTGAGACGCCGACCGGCCTGCAGAAACTGTTCACCCGCTGGGCAGGCCTGTCGCCGAAAGCCTTCCTGCAGGCGGTGACACTCGACCATGCGCGCAAGCTGCTCGATTCCGGCATGCCGCTGTTGGAGACGTCGTTCGAGCTCGGCATGTCGGGCCCGGGCCGGCTGCACGACCTCTTCGTCACGCATGAGGCGATGTCGCCCGGCGACTACAAGACCCGCGGCGCCGGCCTCACCATCCGCTACGGCTACCATATCTCGCCCTTCGGTATCGCGCTGATCATGGTCACCGATCGCGGGCTCGCCGGCCTCGCCTTCTGCGATGTGGGCGGCGAGCGGGCGGCCTATGCCGACATGTCCGGCCGCTGGCCGAACGCGACCTATGTCGAGGACATGTCCGCCACCCAGCCCTATGCGGCACGCGTCTTCGACCCGACGCAGTGGCGCGCCGAGCAGCCGCTGCGTGTGGTGATGATCGGCACCGATTTCCAATTGCGCGTCTGGGAAGCGCTGCTGCGCATCCCGATGGGCAAGGCCTGCACCTATTCCTCGATAGCGGCAGGCATCGGCCATCCCAGCGCCAGCCGCGCGGTGGGTGCGGCGGTCGGCGCCAACCCAATGTCCTTCGTTGTGCCGTGCCATCGGGCGCTCGGCAAATCGGGCGCGCTCACCGGCTACCACTGGGGCCTGACGCGCAAGCGAGCGATCCTTGGCTGGGAAGCCGGACAGGTAAGCTGAAAGATCGATTTTTCGTCAATTTGTTACAGAAAACCGAGGTTACAATATAAACAAATATAAATTGGAGAAATCGATCTTTTTATAAGGAATACAACCGGCGACAACCTATGGTTTCGCCGGTTTGTTTTTCAGAGTTACTTATTGGAGTTATTTCAGTTAACGCTAAATTAACTATGATAAATGAATGATGTCCCGACGTTGAGCCGGACCGTTCGGCTCGAAAGAGGGGTCTCAATGAAGTTCGCTCGCGCCGCAATCGGTGCGGCCCTGCTGGTCGGCTGTGCCGGCCAGATGGCATCCGCCACCACCGGGAATGTTCTGTTCAACGGCACCATCACCGCGACCTGCACGCTGACCGTCAACTCGAACGGCACCATGACGGTCAGCAGCAATCTTCAGTCGCTGAGCTCGCACAATGCCGGCGGCTCGGCCGGCAGCGTCCAGGTCGACACCACGGGCGGCGTCCAGCTCAGTGTCGACCCGGTGACCACGACAACGGTGCCGGCAAGTGATGTCACCGCCACCACCTGGACACCGACCTTCGCCACCACCGGCGCGCAGACCATCGCTGAAACGGGCACCGCGACGGCCCTCACCGTGCCCGGCACGTCGACCGCCGCGATCAACCTTGCCGGCACCAAGAGCGGCACCAATCGCTTCTCTGCCGGCAACTATCAGGCAACGGTGACGGTGCGCTGCGAATAGAAGGAAGCGGCCTGTGACAAAGCTTCGGATTCTCTTGGCGGCAACAGCGGCTGGCCTCGCCCCTCTTGCCGCCACGGCCCAGTCGATGACGCCGATGCGCGGCGAAGTGAGGTCCTTCACCGATGCCTTCGCCGTAAAGGTCTTTCCGGGCAATCCTTACGACCAGCGCATCCGGGTCGAAGTCCATGTCTACGACCAGGATTTCCAGCCGGTCGACGCCAGGATTTCGCCGAGCGTCTTTCTGCTTGCCGGACAGGCGTCGCGTTCGGTTCTCGTGGTCGTGCCATTCGACGGCGCGAACGATCGTAAAGTGCGTATCTGTACCGAGAGCATCCCCTTCCCAGGCGAGCAGACGCAGATAAGGGCGCAGATATGCGGCAAGTTTTTCGGGCATCGCAGGTTCTGACCCTTTGCGCGTTGACCGTGCTCGCGGTCGCGCGTCCGGGTTTTGCCGAGGATGTCTATAATCTCAACCAGAACCAGACCGGCTTCACCTTGCCGGGCGTCACCTTGCCGCAAGGCCAGGACGAGGTTCATGCGTCCGACGGCACGACATGCCGCTCCGCCGTCTCGGGCAGCGGCGCCTATTTCGATCTCGGCGTGATCCAGGGCAACGGCCAGTCGAGCCACGACCTCGCTACCTATGGCCGCGTCGTCATTCCGATCGGCCGCACGCCCAAGCGCCTGGATTGCAGCCGCCTCTACGAGCTCGAGGTCGAGCGCCTGCAGATGGAACTGCGCTTGTTGAAAATGGGCATCGCCCCCGACGGCCAGACGACAGGCAGCGTCACCGCCGCCGCGCCCCAGGTGACATCGCCGGCTTGGGCCAATGAAGGCTGGGACATCAGAGGCGGAAGCAACGACGGCAATGGCAAGAAAAAGAAGCGGAAATAGGCGCGCGCTGCTTGCCGTCGCCTTGCTCGGCGGCCTCTGCCTGCCGGCACAGGCAGCGATCATCGGCACCTGCACGATCATGATCGGCGGCACCGGCGTGATGAAGGCAAATCCCGCCATCAACATCTTCGGCTCCAAACAGGCGGGCGGGTCGAGCGCCACCGCCACCATCACGGCCAGCTCGCTGCTTTGCACGATCCTCAACCTTCTCGACTGCTATTCCGTTTCCGCGCCGGCGCCGGCCGCCTTCACGTCGGCGCCGAGCGGCGGCAACACCAACGTCACCTTCGCCACCGTCTTTCGTCTCGACGGCTCCGGGCTCGACATTGCGGGCGGTTCGCCGCAGCGCGTCACCAACGGAACCCACTCTCTCCAGGTCGATCTCACCGCCACGAAATCGCCCGGCATCTTCCCCGCCGGCAGCTACCAGGGCACGGTCACGGTCCGCTGCGAATGAAGCTGTCGACGCGCACAGCCGACAGAGCGTTTCCCTGTTTGCGTGAAACGCTCTAGCCTCCCGCGCAATCACTTGTGTAAAAGCAGGCACTTGGAGCGGACCTGCTTTCAATCGAAGGCTGGACGGCTCCGCCAGGAGGCACTTCTTGATTATCGTCGTCGGCTCGATCAACCTCGATCTCATCGCCAATGTCGACCGCTTGCCGGCGCCCGGCGAGACGGTGCGCGGCTCCAACTTCACCACCGCGCCCGGCGGCAAGGGCGCCAACCAGGCGCTGGCCGCCGCCCGCGCCGGCGTTGCGGTGCGCATGGTCGGCGCGGTTGGCAAGGACAGCTTCGCCAACGATGCGTTGGCGCTGCTCAAGACTGGTGGTGTCGATCTCTCCGGTGTCGGCCAAAGTTTCGCCTCGACCGGCACGGCGTTGATCCTGGTCGGCGCCGATGGCGAGAACGTCATCGCGGTGGTGCCGGGCGCCAATGATTCGGTGGTGCCCGGCGACATTTCCAAGGCCTTTCTGAAAAAGGGCGACGTCGTGCTCCTCCAGCACGAAATCCCGCTGCAGGCGGTCGAAGCCGCGCTCGACGCCGCCGTCGCGGCGGGCGCGGTCAGCGTGCTCAACACCGCGCCATTCCGGGCCGAGGCGTCCAGCTTCCTCGGCAAGGCCGATTACGCGGTGGCCAACGAGACCGAATTCGACCTCTATGGCGAGGTGCTGGCTCTGTCCGGGCGCGACCGCCCTGCGCGCATGCGCGATTATGCGCGAAAGACCGGCCGCGCCATCGTCGTCACGCTTGGCGGCGACGGCGTGCTTGCCGCCACGCCGAACGATTTCCTCACCGTGCCGGCACTCAAGATCACGCCGGTCGACACGGTCGGCGCCGGCGACACTTTCTGCGGCTATTTCGGCGCCGGCCTGTCGTCTGGCCTCTCGCTGGAGCAAGCCCTGGTCCGCGCGGCGGCAGCCGGCTCGCTCGCTTGCCTGAAGCCGGGCGCACAGCCGGCAATCCCGCTGGTAAAAGACGTCGAAGCGGCTCTGGCGGCGGGGCGATAACAACGATGCGCCCCATCACAAAACATGCCGTGCCGCAGGCCGGCGACATCTGCCGCCTGTCCGCCGTGGCGCTCGCTGAGGCCATCCGGCATCGCCGCCTGTCGGTGCGCGAGGTGGTTGCCGCCTTCCTCGATCGCATCGAGGCCGTGAATCCGCTGGTCAACGCCGTCGTCTCACTGCGCGAGCGCGGTGACGTCCTGGCCGAGGCCGATGCAGCCGATGCCCGGCTGGCCCAAGGCGGCGAGACCGGGTCATTGTTCGGCCTGCCGATCGCGGTCAAGGACCTTGCCCTGACCAAGGGTTTGCGCACCACGTTCGGCTCGCCGATCTTCGCCGACTTCGTGCCGGATGAGGACGAGTTTTTCGTCGAGCGTATCCGCAAGGCCGGCGCCATCATCATCGGCAAGACCAATGTTCCCGAATTCGGGCTGGGCTCCAACACCTACAATCCGGTCTTCGGGCCGACGCTGAATGCCTTCGACCCGGCGCTGACCGCCGGCGGCTCGAGCGGCGGCGCGGCGGTGGCGCTGGCGCTCGACATGGTGCCGGTTGCCGACGGCAGCGATTTCGGCGGCTCGCTGCGCAATCCGGCCGCCTGGAACAATGTCTACGGCTTCCGCCCTTCGCAAGGCCTCGTTCCGGCCGGGCCGATGTTCGACGTCTTCCATTCGCAGATGGGTGTCGAAGGGCCGATGGGGCGCGGCGTGCGCGACATCGCGCTTTTGCTCGACGAGCAGGCCGGCCATCATCCGCGGGCGCCGCTGTCGCATGACAGCCAAGGCTCGTTCCTCGAAGGCCTGGCGAGAAAAGCGGCCGGCGGCCGCATCGCCTGGCTCGGCGATCTCGGCGGCCATTTGCCGATGGAGCCGGGCGTTCTCGACCTATGCGAGGCCTCGCTGGCCCGCTTCGCGGACGCATCCTTCCACAGCGAGGCGCTGGTGCCGGACATCGATTTCGAGGCGCTGTGGCAGGCCTTCGTCATCCTGCGCCAGGCGAGCAGCGGCTGCGGACTGAAGGCGCATTACGACGATCCGGCAAAACGCGGACTGCTGAAACCCGAGGCGATCTGGGAGGTTGAACAGGCGATGCGTCTGAGCGCGCCACAGGTCCATGCCGCCACCGTACGGCGCACATCGTGGCACCGGACGCTGCTGTCGCTGTTCGAACGCTTCGATCTCATCGCGCTGCCGAGCGCGCAGGTCTTTCCCTTCGAGGTTTCGACGCACTGGCCGCGCGAGGTCGCCGGGCGTGCCATGGACAGCTATCATCGCTGGATGCAGGTCTCGGCCTTCGCCACGCTGGGCGGCTGCCCGGCGCTCAACGTGCCGGCCGGTTTCGACGAAAAGGGCCGGCCGATGGGCATGCAGCTGATCGGCCGGCCGCGCGGCGACCTCGATGTGCTGCGGGCCGGCGCTGCCTATGAGGCGATTTTGCCCTGGGATGCAGGAGCGGCATAGGCACTCGGCCGGCACCGCTTGCGTCGGCAGCCACGTCGTGCATTGATCCATCCGGCCACCGCCGCATCACCTCTATCCCCTGCCGAGGAAACCATGTCGCTGGAACTCTATGCAACCTATGTCGTCGCCTGCATCGTCATCATCCTGGTGCCGGGCCCGACGGTGACGCTGATCATCGCCAACAGCATCCGCCACGGCTCGCGCGCGGGCTTGGCCAACGTCGCCGGCACCCAGGCCGGCCTCGCCATCATGATCGCCATCGTCGGCATCGGTCTCAATACGCTGATCGCCGGCATGGGTCACTGGTTCGAATGGGTGCGACTGATCGGCGCCGCCTACCTGATCTGGATGGGCGTGCAGATGTT
>JAEKLU010000310.1 GCA_019509685.1 Mesorhizobium sp.
GTTTCTTTCCAGGGAATGTTGCCGCGCCCCGGCACGCCGCGATCGTTCTCGGAAATATGGACATGGACGACGTTCCTGCGATGCTTGGTATAGGCGCTGATCGGGTCGGCCTCCTCAATGTTGGCGTGGAACGTGTCGTACATCGCCTTGATATGCGGACGGTCGATGGCGTCGACGTGTTCGGACAGATCAGCCATCGTGTTGAGCAGATAACACTCGAAACGGTTGAGCGCTTCCAGCCCGATGATGACGCCCCTCTTGCCGGCGTGGTCGCCGATGGCGCGCTGCGAGGCGATTGAGCGCTTCTTCTCGGCAGCCGTCGGCCCGCTGCCCGAAAAGGCGCCGAGCGTCGAATGCATCGGACCGCTCAGCGTCGTTGCGCCAAGTGCTGCGCTGCAGTCGATCGCCCATTTCATGTAGCCGACGCCGGCCTTGCGCGTCGTGGCATCTGGCGCGATCAGGTTCATCGCCGGATCGCCCATGGCTGTGACCGCCGTGCGTTCCAACCCGATGCGGTCAAGCAGTTCGCCGAGTTTTCTGTAATCGTCCGGCGAGCCGATGAAGATCGGGATTTCGACCCCATCGAAGCCGGTCGCCTTGATGTCCTTGAGCAGCGCCTCATGCTTCTTCGAGACGCTCGTCGTCCATAAGAACATGCACATGCCGATCTTCATCGACACCCCTCCCCCTTAGTGGCCGGCTGCAGGCCGGCTCTGCCACTCCCCCTCATCCGGCCGCTCCGCGGCCACCTTCTCCCCGTGGGGGAGAAGAGACTTGGCGCTGGCGCCGCACCGCCTCCTCTCCCCTTGGGGGAGAGGTCGGATTGCCCCGAATTGCTCTTTGCAATTCGGTCTTGGCAATCCGGGTGAGGGGCGCGCGACTACAGTTTAGTCCACGCCCCATTCTTCTTCGACGACTTCACGCAGGCCTCGATGAAAGCCATACCTTCAACGCCATCCTGAATGGTCGGGAACACCACGTCCTTGCCTGGCTTGCCGCCCTTCCTGCGCGCCGCCCGGATCGCCCGCGCGGCCTCCTGATAAATGTTGGCGAAGCCTTCGAGATAGCCTTCCGGATGGCCGGACGGAACACGGCTGACGCGGCCGGCGACAGGCAGCGCGCCGGCGCCGTTGCGGGTCAGCAGCTGCTTGGGCTGGCCGAACGGCGTGTACCAGAGATAATTCGGATCGGCCTGCACCCATTCCAGTCCGCCCTTGGAGCCGTAGACGCGCAGCTTCAGTCCGTTCTCATGGCCGGGCGCCACCTGGCTTGCCCAGATCATGCCCTTGGCCGGATGCGCCTTGCCGACCGGCTTGAAGCGCAGCATCACATTGACGTTGTCGTCGAGCTGGCGGCCCGGCACGAAGGCGTCGAGGTCGGCCGAGAGCGTATCGAGCTCCAGCCCCGAGACGAAACGGGCAAGATTATAGGCATGCGTGCCGATGTCGCCGAGCGCGCCGCCCGCACCCGCCTGCTTGGGGTCGGAGCGCCACGACGCCTGCTTCTGGCCGGTGGCGGCGAGGTCCTCGGTCAGCCAGTCCTGCGGATATTCCGACTGCACGATGCGGATGTCGCCGAGCTGGCCCTTGGCCACCATCTCGCGCGCCTGGCGGATCATCGGATAGGCGGTGTAGTTGTGCGTCAGCACGAACACCTTGCCGGTCTTCTCGACCACCGCGGCGAGTTTCTTCGCCTCGGCCAGCGAGGTCGCCAGCGGCTTGTCGCAGATGACATGGATGCCGGCTTCGAGGAAGGCCTTGGCCGCCGGCACATGCACATTGTTGGGCGTGACGATCGCCACCGCCTCGATGCCGTCCGGGCGCTTGGCCTCGGCCTTGGCCATCTCGGCATAGGAGGCATAGCTGCGCTCCGGATCGAGCCCGAGCTCGGCGGCCGACGCCTTGGCGCGCTCCGGATTGGCCGAGAGAGCACCCGCGACAAGGACGAAGTCATTGTCCATCCGCGCCGCGATCCGGTGCACCGCGCCGATGAAAGCGCCCTGCCCACCGCCGACCATGCCATAGCGGATCGGACCGCCTCCCGTTTCCGACTTCGATGCGCCGACCATTCCTTTGTCTCCTCGTTGTTTCACCTCCTCCTTGAGGGGAGGTCGACCCGCGCAGCGGATCGGGTGGCGTCGCCCGGCGTGGAGCTCGGCATGAACCGACCCCACCCGGCCCCTTCAGTCCACCCTCCCCTCGACGGGAGGGTAAAAGTGTCAGAGTCCCATCATCGCGCGCAGTAGCTTCTTGTCGCTGGTGCCGCTGGCAAAATCGTCGAAGGCCTTTTCCGTCACCCGGATGATGTGGTGCTGGATGAAGGGCGCGCCCTCGGCCGCGCCGTCCTCGGGATGCTTCAGGCAGCATTCCCATTCGAGCACTGCCCAGGAATCGTAATTGTACTGGGCGAGCTTGGAGAAGATGCCGCCGAAATCGACCTGGCCGTCCCCCAGCGAGCGGAAACGGCCGGCACGATTCACCCAGCCCTGGTAGCCGGAATAGACGCCCTGACGTCCAGTCGGATTGAACTCGGCGTCCTTGACGTGGAACGCTTTGATCCGCTCGTGATAGATGTCGATGAAGTCGAGATAATCGAGCTGCTGCAACAGGAAGTGCGACGGATCATAATTGATGTTGCAGCGCTTGTGGCCGCCGACCGCGTCGAGGAACATCTCGAAGGTCGCGCCGTCGAACACGTCCTCCGAGGGGTGAATTTCGTAGCCGAGATCGACACCATTGTCCTCGTAGACATCAAGGATCGGCTTCCAGCGTTTGCCGAGCTCGCCAAAGGCTTCCTCGATCAGTCCGGCGGGCCGCTGCGGGAAGGGATAAAGGTATGGGAAAGCCAGTGAGCCGGTGAACGAGACCGAAGCATTGAGCCCGAGATTGCGCGACGCCTTAGCCCCGAACTTCATCTGCTCGACGGCCCATTGCTGCCGCGCCTTGGGATTGTTGTGCACCGAAGGCGGCGCGAAGCCATCCATCTGCGCGTCATAGGCAGGATGCACCGCCACCAGTTGCCCCTGCAGATGCGTCGACAACTCCGTGATCTCGACGCCGGCATCCGCGCAGATGCCTTTCACCTCGTCGCAATAAGCCTTCGACGATGCAGCCTTTTTGAGATCGAACAGCCGCGCGTCCCAAGTCGGAATCTGCACGCCCTTGTAGCCGAGGCCGGCCGCCCATTTGGTGATCGAAGCCAGCGAATTGAACGGGGCGGCATCGCCCGCGAACTGCGCCAGAAACAGACCGGGACCCTTCATCGTCGTCGGCATCGGCATCTCCCTCTCTCGTTGGTTCGCAATCAAGCATAGCGCCGATTGCGATGACGGCCAGTCCGTTTGGTTTGTTTGATAGCTGTGCCAGCACAGCACCATTCTGGTATTACCAAATCCAGCCACATGGTCAAGCCGGCGAAAAGCCCGGGCACGCACAAAATTCGGCTACAGCATATCCACTTTACCGTTTGAAATCATGAATATAGGTTCGAAATCAGGCTTTCATCCCGCGCTTCTTGCCGTTCGAATGAATTTGCGATAGAGGTCACCATAGACCCAATTGGTCGAACCAGTTTCACAAAAAATACTGGAGCCGCCTTGAGGGGAGGAGACATGCGACCGCCTCGCGGGGGCGGCGCGGGTAAACGTGACAGGCGAATTCTGGGAAGGATAGACCATGCATCTTTCGACGCACAACTGGATGCGAGCGGAGCCGCTGGAGGTGACGCTCAAGCGCATCAAGAAGTTCGGCTACGAGTCGATCGAGATTTCCGGCGAGCCCGAGCAGTACAAGACTAAGGAAACGCGTGCGCTCCTGAAGGAGCACGGCATCCGCTGCTGGGGCTCGGTGACGCTGATGCTGGGCGAGCGCAACCTTGCCGCCAAGGACCAGGGCCAGCGCGAGCGCTCGGTCAAATATGTCAAGGATGTGCTCACCATGGTGAGCGAGCTTGACGGCGAGATCATCACGCTGGTTCCGGCAACGGTCGGCAAGGTGGTGCCAGACGGCACCGAGGCCGAGGAATGGGGTTGGGTGGTCGATGCCACCCGCGAATGCTTCGCCCATGCCAAGAAGGTCGGTGTGCGCATCGCCGTCGAGCCGCTCAACCGCTTCGAGACCTACCTCTTCAACCGCGGCGCCCAGGCGCTGGCGCTTGCCGACGCGGTGAGCCCGGAATGCGGCGTCTGCCTCGATGCCTACCACATCCACATGGAAGAATTTAACGTCTATGACGCGATCCGCCAGGTCGGCAAGCGGCTCTATGACTTCCACGTCGCCGACAACAACCGCTTCGCCGCCGGCCTTGGCCAGATCGACTGGCCCAAGATCGTGCGCACGCTGAAGGAGGTCGGCTATGACGGCGCGTTGACCAACGAGTTCGTCGCCCCTGTCGACCGCACCCCGGCCGCTCCCTATCCCGAGATGGTCGAGCGCAATCCGGTCGACATCTCGCCGGAGCAGCTCAAATTCATCCAGGACCATGGCTCCAGCGTCCTGACGGAAAAATTCTACACCGACCAGATGCGCATCACCGCCGAAACGCTGCTGCCGCTGATCAAGTAGACCTCCTTGAAACTGACCCCTTCCGCCCTGACCGGGCGGCGGGGCCGGGGATAAAGATGCGTATCAAAAGCGTCCAGGCCTGGTGGGTGCGCGTACCGATCGAAGCGGCAAAACAGCACCGCTCCGATTTCGGTCAGGTGACGACGTTCGACGCCGCCATTTTGCGCATCGAGACCGATGACGGCCTGGTCGGCTGGGGCGAAGGCAAGAACGCCGCCGGCAGCGCCGGCAGCTATGGCGCGCTCGTCCATATGCTCAACCACGAGGTCGGCCCGCAGCTCATCGGCCGCGACCCGGCCGATATCGGCGTCATCTGGGAGATGCTCTATAACGGCGTGCGGCACGAGACGGCGGCTCATAGCGGCCATGCCATGCCGCAACTGGCGCGGCGCGGCATCAGCGTGGCGGCGATCAGCGCCGTCGACATCGCGTTATGGGACATCCTCGGCAAGTCTTTGGGACAGCCTGTCTGGCGGCTCATCGGCGGCCGCAAGGTGGAGCGCATGCAGGCCTATGCCTCGGGCGGCTGGGCATCCACTGACGCTATCGGCGAGCAATTGAAGTCCTACATCGCCAAAGGCGGCTTCAAGGCGTTGAAGATGCGCGTCGGCTCGATGGACGGCGCGCCGCATATCTCGGCCGCGCGCGTGCGCGCCGCGAGGCAGGCGATCGGCCCCGATGTCGATCTCATGGTCGACGCGCACGGCACCTACACGGTCGCCGAGGCAAAGCGCTTCGTCGGCCTCACCGCCGATTGCGACCTTGCCTGGTTCGAGGAGCCGGTGATCGCCGATGACAAATCCGGCATGGCCGAGGTGCGCGCCTCGGGTTCGACGCCGATCGCGACCGGCGAAAGCGAGGCGACGCGCTATGCCTTCCGCGATCTGGCCATGCTGAAATCGGCCGACATCTTCCAGCCGGACCCGGCTTTTTGCGGCGGCATCAGCGAGGCAATCAAGATCGGCACCATCGCCAGCGCCTTCAATCTACGCCTGGCGCCGCATCTGTGGGCGGGCGCGCCCTGCTTCTTTGCCGGCCTGCATGTCTGCGCCGCTTCGCCCGCCAGCT
>JAEKLU010000311.1 GCA_019509685.1 Mesorhizobium sp.
TTCCTGGCCGGCACCGGCTCGATGATCCCCTGGTGGGGCGACGTCGGCTCGAACGTCAAGACCAACGACTCTTCGGTCATCGGCGACGTCACCGGCTTCTCGATCCTGCCGGGCTCCGACGACGTCTACAATTCCAAGACCGGCAAGTGGGACAAGCTCGCCAGCGGGCCGAACTACGCGCCGAACTGCGCTTATCTCGGCTGGGGCGTCTATGTCATGGCCCGTGTCGACAAGGACGAAAAGAAGAAGAAGGCCGCATGGTCCGCCGCCGCCCATCTCGGCGGCAAGGATCTGTCGATCTGGACGGCGATGTATCCGTCTGGCTTCCAGCCTTACCGCAACTCCCATTTCAACATTCCGGAATGGGTGGCGGCCGGCTATGACGAGGCCTTCATCACCTCCTACCTGAAGTCGGAAGGTGACTCCTACAACCATCCGAACGCGGCGATCGAGCCGCGCATCCCCGGCATCTTCCAGTATTATTCGGCCGCCGAGGACATCCTGGCCAACACCTTCGCCGGCAAGATGAAGGCGCAGGAAGGCGCCGACGCCATCGCCGCCGCCTGGGAAAAGCTGACCGACCAGATCGGCCGCGACAAGCAGGTCAAGCTCTACAAAGCCTCGCTCGGCATGTAGGCTGATATGTTGAAAGTCGCGGCCCGGCGACGCCTCGTTGCCGGGCCGCTCCTTTACCAGGCAAGAGGCAAAAGGCGTGGCTGAGCAGATTTCGACCGCAAATGCCTGGTCGGCCAATCCGGCCGACCTGATCCCGGCCGGGCGCAAGCGCCTGGGATGGGCCTTGCTGGCGCTGGCGACGGTTGGCCTTCTCGCGGTCATCGTCGTGCAGATCCTCTACAAGACCGAGATGTCGACGATCGGCTTCGATACCTGGCGCCCGGTCATCTATGCCTATGTCCTGTGGGGCGCCGCGCTCGGCGCCTGGCAGGTGCTGACGCGCGGCGAGGATGGCCAGCGCGCGCTGTTCCTGCTGCCGGCGCTGCTTTTCACCATCGCCATGGTGATCTTCCCGACGCTGTTCGGCTTCTACATCGCGCTCACCGACTGGAACCTCAGCTCGTTTACCGGACGCAGGTTCAACGGCCTCGACAATTTCTGGCAGATGCTGGCTGATCCTTATTACCGCAACGCGCTGTTCAACATGGTGCTCTATGTGCTGGCGGTGCTGGTCGAATATGTCATCGCCTTCGGCCTGGCGTTGCTCCTCAACGCGCAGATCCGGGCCAGAAAGTTCTTCCGCGTCGTATTCCTGCTGCCGCTGATGCTGTCGCCGGTGGCTGTCTCCTGGATGGTCGGCAAGTCGCTGATGGAATACCGCTTCGGCCCCGCGGCAACGCTGGCGCGTCATCT
Source organism: Mesorhizobium sp. (assembly GCA_019509685.1). The sequence goes on from JAEKLU010000311.1 coordinate 1,369, forward strand.
CGGCTGGGAAAATCCCGCCTTCTTCTCCGATCCGATCACCGCCCGCATCTCGATCATGATGCTCGACGCCTGGACCTTCATCCCGTTCATGATGATCATGCTGCTCGCCGGCCTGCAGGCGATGTCGCGCGAGGTGCTGGAAGCCGCGCGCGTCGATGGCGCGACCGCCTGGCAGACCTTCTGGCAGGTCACCTTCCCGCTGATGCTGCCGGTGTCGGTGACGGCGGTGATCCTGCGCATCATCTTCAAGCTGAAGCTTGCCGACATCATCATCACGCTGACCTCCGGCGGCCCCGGCGGCGCCACCGATTCCGTGTCGAGCTTCATCTATCGCGAGTACCGCGACCGCTCCAATGTCGGCTACGGCACGATGCTGGCCATGGCCTATCTGGTCATCATCGTCGTGTTCGTGACCTGGCTTTTGAAATTCGCCAATCGCTTCGTGCGCAACGTCAACTGAGCGGCACCATGAGCGTCCAGACCACCGACTACACCGTTTCCGAAATCCGCTCGCCGGCGGCTTTCGTCGCCAGCCGCGTCTTCATCTATGGCGCGCTGCTCTTCTGGACCTTCGTCTGCCTGTTCCCGCTCTACTGGACGATCACCACCTCGTTCAAATCGGCTGTCGATGTCACGCAAGGCCATCTCATTCCCTTCGTCGACTTCCAGCCCGACTGGAAGGGCTGGCGCTCGCTCGGCCTTTCGCCGGATTCGATCTTCGAGACATCGACGGTGCGCGACGAGTTCTTCAAGCGCTTCATGAACTCGGTCATCACTTCGGTCGGCGCGTCGGCGCTTGCCATCGTCATCGGCAGTCTCGCCGCCTATGGCCTGACCCGCTATCGCTACAAATTCGCCTGGTTCAAGAACGAGGACATCTCCTTCTTCTTCCTGTCGCAGCTCATCCTGCCGCCGGTGGTGCTGGCGCTGCCCTTCCTTGTGCTCTACCGCGAGGTGGCGCTGCTCGACACGCGCATCGGCCTGATCCTGCTCTACACGCTGATGGTGCTGCCGATCGTCATCTGGATCATGCGCGACCAGTTCAACTCGATCCCCGTCGAGCTCGAGGAGGCGGCTCTGGTCGACGGGCTGTCGATCTGGGGCGCCTTCTTCCGCATCGTCATGCCGATCGCCCTTCCCGGCATGGTCGCCGCCTTTATCCTGGCGATGGTATTGTGCTGGAACGAGTATTTCTTCGCAGCCCTTCTGACATCGACCGACGCCAAGACGATCCCGGTCATGGTGGCGAGCCAGACCGGTTCGCAAGGCATCAACTGGTGGTCGATGGCGGCATTGGCTACCGCCGCGATCGCGCCGCTGGCGATCATCGGCATCGCGCTCGAGCGCTATCTGATCATGGGCATGACGGCTGGCTCGGTGAAATAGCGATGGCCGGGCCCTACTGGTTCGCGCGCAACATCCGGGCCGGCTATGTCGGGCGCGACCGCTACGGCAAGGGCGTCATGCCGATCGCCTGGCAGGGTCGCGCGGTCATCGCCGGCTTTGTGGCGGCCATGATCGGCGGCGGCGCGACCATGTTCCTGCTTTTCTTCTATGCCCACCAGATGGCACTGGGCGTGGTCATCTATGTCATCCTCGTCATCGGCGGCGCGGGCACCTTCATCTGGGCGGTGGCGACCAGGAGCGACCCGGACAAATCGCTGGCCGTATACCTCGCCGAGCGCCAGCGAGCCCGCTCCACCGGGCGATAGTCAGGCGACCAGGATTTGGCGAAGATGATCGAGGATCATCGCGACCCCGATCTTGCCCTGCCCGGCCGAAGCGTCCGCGGCGCTTTTCGTATACCAGCCGGTGTTGTCGGCGAAACGCGCCGCATCCACCGCCTCCGGGCATAGCGCCAGCATCAGCGACGTTTCGCCGATGCCGGCATGATCGAACGGATACTTGCCGTTCATCGAAACCGGCATCAGCGGATGCACCTGCACCCAGTTGAAGACATTCTCGCCCTGCGCATGGCCGGCGTAGTAATCCGCCATGGTGTTCGAACCCCACCAGCCCTCGCCGCGCTCCTTTTCCAGGAACCTGAAGATCGCCTGCCTGCCGGCGGTCTTGAAGGCGAGATCGGTCGGCATGCCGGCCGCGAAATTCTCGGTCTGATGATGGATGATGGCGTGGACGTTGCGAAAGCCGATGCGCAGCAAGCCGTAAAACAGCTCCTCCGCGAACGGCGAAAGCGCCGGGCCGCCGACCTGCACCGAGCCGCTGCCTTCGGGTGCGGCCACGGCATAGCTCGCCGCGCCATAGTAGAAGGGCGGCAGGATGACGAGGTCTCTCTCCTTCTCGATCAGCTCCACCGTCTTGATGACCGCCAGCGTGTCCATGCCGACCGCCATGTGCTCGCCATGGTATTCGAGCACGCCGAGTGGCAGCACGACCGGCCAGTTCTCCACGATCGCCTTGCGGATCTGATGCGGCAGCATCAATTCGTAACGCATGGTCCCTACTCCATATTGGTGTGCCTGGCGCGCATGGCTTCCGGCGTAGCGCCCGTCAGGCCTTTAAGCTTCAGCACCATGATCTCGAACAAAACAAACAGCGCGCCTTCAAACAGCGAGCCCATCGGCAGCACCGAGATTCTGGCAGCCCCCTGGTCGCTGGCCATGGTCTGCGCCGGAATGAGCAGCGTGAAGTCGGCAAGTTTTGCGGCACTTCCGTCGACCTCCGCCGTGAGCAGCAGCACCTTTGCGCCGGCCTCGCGGGCGACGCGCATCAAGGTGAGCACTGTCGTGGTCTCGCCCGGTCCGGAACTCACCAGGAAAACGTCGCCCTGCCCCAGCGGCGGCGTGGTCATGTCGCCGACCACCGAGACCGGCAGGCCGAGATGGTAGAGCCGCATGGCAAAGCCCTTGACCTGCAGCGCCTCGCGGCCGCAGCCGTAGACGGCGATCTTGCCGGCGCCGGCAAGCATGGTGCCGGCAGCGTCGATGCGGCTTTCATCGATGCGCGCCAGCACCGCGCCGAGTTCGTCCAGCGCGGTCGCGAACATCCCCGATCCGGCTTTGGTCATGACGGCTCACCTTGGCAACCGGCGTTACGAATTTTGCGGCTGCTCACCCGCGAAACGGTTGTTTTTATTCATGCTATCACCGCGAAAATCGCTATCCAACTCGCCTCGGCGCTTTTGCTGGGCCACGGGCGTTGATAGTGTCATGTCAGACAAATCACTCCGGGAAAATCGTTGGACATGAAGACACGGCATTTCGACCGCATCGGCAATGGCGGCATCACCTTCACCGAGCTTGGCTTCGGCACCGCGCCGCTCGGCAATCTCTATCGCGCCGTCCCCGACGAAGACGCCAATGCCACGCTCGAGGCGGCATGGGCGACCGGCTGCCGCTATTACGATACGGCACCGCTCTACGGTCTCGGCCTTGCGGAAACCCGCCTGAACCCCTTCCTGCGCGGCCGCAAACGCGACGACTATGTGCTGTCCAGCAAGGTCGGCCGCCTCATGCGCGTCGCGGCGCCCGAGCAGCGCACCGGCATCGGCAAGTTCTTCGACACGCCGTCGCGCCGCGAGGTCTACGACTACAGCTATGACGGCGTCATGCGCTCCTTCGAGGCCTCATTGGAACGCCTTGGCGTCGACCGCATCGACATCCTCTTCGTGCATGACGTGGACATCTTCACGCATGGCAGCAAGGAAGCCTCCGACCGCCGCATCGAAGAGTTCATGTCGTCGGGCTATTATGGCTTGCTTTCGCTGCGCGACCAGGGCGTGATCAAGGCGTTCGGCGGCGGCATCAACGAATGGCAGGTTGCCCAGACGCTGGCCGAGCGCGGCGATTTCGACCTGTTCCTGCTTGCCGGCCGCTACACGCTGCTCGAGCAGGACGCGCTGGCTACCTTCCTGCCGCTCTGCCAGAAGCGCGGCATCGGCATCGTGCTCGGCGGCCCCTACAATTCCGGCGTGCTTGCGACCGGCCCCAAGCCCGGCGCCTTCTACAACTACAGCGAAGCGCCGAAGGAAATCCTCGATCGCGTGGCGCGCATCGAAGCCGTCTGCCAGCGTCACGGTGTGCGCCTGATCGAGGCGGCGCTGCAGTTTCCCCTGCAGCATCCTTCGGTGGTGTCGGTGATCCCGGGCGGGCAGCGGCCGGCGGAAGTCGAAAACAACCGCGCGCTTCTCGACACCCAGATACCGGCGGCG
>JAEKLU010000312.1 GCA_019509685.1 Mesorhizobium sp.
GGTCCCGGCACCACGACCAGCTTGGCCGCGTCCGGCGGCAGGCCGACGCTGTGCAGCGCCTCGCGCACCGTGTAATCGAGATGAGCGCCCAGCGTGTTGACCGAGATCGTCTTGCCGGCGATATCGGCGATCGATTTGATCGGGCTATCCTCAAGCACGTAGAAAACGCTTTTGACGTCCTTGTTGATGCCGTTGCTGGGATAGGCGGCGACGAAGTCGTTGCCGCCGGCAATCGAGTTGATCACCGCCGGCGTTGCGGCCGAACCGAGGTCGACACTGCCGGAGGCAAGCGCAAACAACGATTCCGGCCCACCGCCGACATAGCCGACATTCTCGAGCTCGATGCCGAGGCCTTTGAAGTAACCAAGCTCATCGGCAAGCTCGTGCGGGGAGAGGCCGCCGCGGCTGGCGAGATAGCGGATTTTGACGGGAGCGGCTTGCGAACGCGCAATCGATGGCAGGCCGGCGGCAAGGATGCCGGCGGCAAGCGGTGCGCGCAACAGAAGCGACCGGCGGGTGATGCTCATGATCAGGCCTTTCCTTTTTACAACGATGTTGGGATGGCGGCTCAGGCAGCCGGATTGCTCCAGCGACAGAGCCGTCGCTGCAGGACGACCAGCGCCTGGTTGGCGATCAGGCCGAGCGCGGCAAGAATGACGATCGCCGCAAACATCAGCGGGATCTGGAAATTGTACTGCGCGTTCATCACCTGGAAGCCGATGCCCTTATTGGCGCCGATCATCTCGGACGCGATCAAGAGCAGCAGCGCCGTGGTGGCCCCTAACCTTAAGCCGACGAAGATCGAAGGCACAGCGCCCGGCAGCACGACACGACGGAAAATGGTGAGCCGCCTGGCGCCATAGGCACGCGCCATCTCCAGCAGCTTCGGGTCGACCTCCTTGACGCCGCCGATCGTGTTGAGCAGCAGCGGAAACAGCGTCGCCCAGAAGATGACGAACACCTTGGAGGCTTCGCCCAGTCCGAGCAGCAGGATGAACACCGGATAGAGCGCCAGCGCCGAGGTTTGGCGGAAGAGCTGCAGGATCGGGTCGAGCGCGGTCTCCACCGCGCGCGCCTGGCCCATGACCAGGCCGAGCGGGATGGCGACGACGACGGCAGCCGTGAAGGCAAGGCCGGCGCGCTGCAGGCTGATGGCGATGTCGCCGAGCAGGCTGCCGCCGGCAAGGCCCTTCCAGAGCGCGACGACGATCGCGTCGACCGGCGGCAGCACGGCTGCGTTGACCCAGCCGCTGCTTGCGGCCACCTGCCAGAGCGCCAGGAAGCCAAGCAGCACGCCATAGCGCGACAGGATGCGCGCCGAGGTCCGGGCCAGGAGACGCAACACCTCCGTGCCGAAGTTGCTGCCACCCTCATGCCGGCCGATACCGGCCGTCCTTTCGATATGCTGCAAGGTCATCGTCGTGTCTCTCGCTTCAGGAGATCATTCGGCGGCAAGCACGGTCGAGCGCGCGACCGTCCACGGATTCTGCGGCCGTCTGAGACCAAGATTTTCGCGCAGCGTCCGGCCCTCATAAGCGGTGCGGAACAGGCCGCGCCGCTGCAGTTCCGGGATGACCAGGTCGACGAAATCGTCGAGCGCGCCGGGCAGCCATGGCGGCAGGATGTTGAAGCCGTCGGCGGCTTCTTTTGTGAACCATTCCTCCAGCTGATCGGCGACCTGAACGGCGCTGCCGATCACCGTGTAATGGCCGCGCGCGGTCGCCACCCATTGATAGAGCTGGCGGATGGTGAAGTTATGCTCGTCGGCGATCTGGCGGATCAGCGCCTGACGGCTCTTCATGCCTTCGGTTTCCTTGGCTACCGGCAGCGGCCCGTCGAGCGGATAGCCTCTTATGTCGAGCGTCTGGCCGGCGAGCGCGTTGAGCAAGGCAACACCGTCCTCGGGCAGGATCAGGTCGTTGAGCTGCTGGTATTTGGCGCGCGCCTCTTCCTCGGTGCGGCCGACGAAGGGCGCCACGCCCGGCATGATCAGCACCTGTTCGGGATCGCGGCCGACTTCCGCCACGCGCGCCTTGATGTCGCGATAGAATTCCTGCGCCGTCTCGAGCTTCTGATGCGCGGTGAAGATCACCTCGGCCGAAGCCGCCGCCAGCCCACGCCCATCCTCGGACTGCCCTGCCTGCACCACCACCGGGTGGCCTTGCACGGGACGCGGCACGTTGAGCGGACCCTTGACGCTGAAATGCTCGCCCTTGTGGTCGATGTCGTGCAGCTTGTCCTTGTCGTAGAAGCGGCCGGTCTGCTTGTCGCGGATGAAGGCGTCGTCTTCCCAGCTGTCCCACAGCGCCTTGACCGTTTCGACATGCTCATGCGCACGGGCATAACGCTCGGCATGGTCGGGCTGGACATCGCGATTGAAATTGCGCGCCGTGTCGTCGCCGGCGGAGGTCACGACATTCCAACCGGCGCGACCGTTCGACAGAAGGTCGAGGGAAGCGAATTTGCGCGCGAGCGTATAAGGCTCTTCATAGGTGGTGGAAGCGGTGGCGATGAAGCCGAGATGCTTGGTCAGCGGCGCCAGCGCGGCAAACAGCGTCACCGGCTCGAAACCGGCGATCTTGCCATTGCCGCCTTCGCGGGCTCCGAGACCCACCGTCAGATTGTCGGCGAGGAAATAGGCATCGAACAGTCCGCGTTCGGCGGTGAGCGCAAGCTGCTTGTGGAACTCGAAACTGGTGGCGCCATCGGCCGGCGCATCCGGATGCCGCCACGCCGCGACGTGCTGGCCACCGCCGGGCAGAAAGGCGCCGAGCTTGATCTGTCTGGACTGGCTGGAGCGTGTCATGGCTGATCCTTCGGTTCGCAAGGAGATTGGCTGAAGTCAGGCGGCAAGTTCGATCCTGCGAGCTTCGCCAACGATGCGGGAAACCTCGGCAACGGCCTGGCGGGCGCGGGCGTGGATCGCTTCCGACGCCAGGGCGCCGTCGGCAAAATCCTTGTCGGATGCATAGATGGCGGTCGGCATGGTCAGCGCTTCGAAGAAGCCGAACAGCGGCCGCAGTTGGTGCTCGACGATCAAGGAGTGGCGCTCGCCACCGCCGGTCGCCGCCAGGATGATCGGCTTTCCGCGCAGCGATGCCGGGTCGAGCAGGTCGAACAAATGCTTGAAGAGGCCGGTGTAGCTGCCTTTGAACGTCGGCGACCCGACCACCAGCACGTCGGCGCGGATGAGCTGTTCGACGATGTCGTGAGCGGCCGGATCGAGATCGGCGAGGCGCCGCGCCGGCGGGAACGACGCGCCAAGGTCTTCAATGTCAAAGACCGCCGAGGTCGCACCGATACGGCTTGCCACGTCGCCGGCGATCTGCGTGATGAAGGCCTTGGTCTTGGACGGGCGGGTCAGATTTCCGGATATTCCCACCACCAGCTTCTTGGTCATTTTCGGGCTCTCCTCGCGGGACTTCTTCATTAAGCCTACCGATTTTGTAGAATTTAATGAGCGAGAAGATTTCAAAACGCGCCGCGCAAACGGATTGAGTTTGCGCGGACGAAGCGTTGCTTGGTTCAGTCCGTGCGGATCAGGCCTCTGCCTTGACCGGCGGCAGCTGCGGCGCCTCAAGCCCTTGGAACGGGTCGCGCCAGGCATCGATCGCTTCCAGCCGGCCGTACCAGCGGCGGATCGAGGGATAGTCGTCGAGCGGCAGTCCGGCGGCGTCGTTGAAGGGCAAGAACGTCGCCATGCGGAAATCGGCATAGGAGATGGAGGTACCGACCAGCCACTCTCGCCCTGAAAGCTCGGGCTCGAGGACTGCCGCGGCTCGGTGGAACTGCCTGAACCCCTCCTCGACCAGCGCCTGATCGATCGGACCGAGCCCATAGCGCTGCTTGGTGCCGCGCTCGAAATGCACCATGTCGCAAGCGTAAGCGAACCGTTCCTTTCCCCAGCTTATCCAGCGGATCATATCCGGCTCGTCATCGCCGCTGCGCCAGAAATCGGAGCCGATTGCGCGCGAAAGCCGGCAAGCGATGGCGTCGGCCTCCCAAAGGGTCCATCCCGAGCCGACCAGGATCGGCAAGGTCAGATTGGGGTTGAGCACGCGATAGACCTCGGCCGCGCCCGGCGCCATCGGCGAGGCGAAATCGAACGTCACATCCGCCTTGAGATAACGCGCCGTCGCCACCGCGAGCCGGGGATTGGGATTGCGGCTGAACAGGAGCTTCATATCGGATTCCCACGGATTGGTTGAAACAACTGCCGCAGGACGGTTGAAACCCGCCCGATCCTACATCACGGAAACCGAAGGGGCGCGACCACCACGTTGCTCCGCCGGCAAGACCGAGGCTCGCATCACGAAGCGGTGACGGCTGTAACGATGGCTCGGCAGGCCGCGAACACTGGACATAGGCGCCGGGCGAAGCATTGCGGCGTGTCCCAGCCGAAGTCTGGGCGCGATCTGCCAACCTCTCAAGGAATCCACGTTCATGTTGAATAGGCGTACTTTCTCCACCGCGCTTGTCGCCGGGGTGGCGACGAGCATACTGGCCGGCTCCGGCAAGGCGCGAGCCCAGACAGGCCCCAAGGTCAGCAATGTCGTGCTGGTCCATGGCGCCTATGCGGATGGCTCGTGCTGGTCGGAAGTGGTTGGCTTGTTGCAGCAGGCACGCCTCAATGCAACCGTCGTCCAGCACCCGCTGACCACGCTGGAGGCGGGCGTCGAGGCGACGCGGCGTGCAATCGCACTCCAAGATGGACCGACGATCCTTGTCGGGCACTCCTTTGCCGGCATGATCGTCAGCGAGGCAGGGATGGATCCAACAATTTCCTCGCTCGTCTATGTCGCGGCGCGCGCACCGGATGCGGGCGAAGATTATACGGCGCTCGCCAAGACTTTTGCGGCGCCGCCCGCCTCCGCCGGCCTTGTCTGGTCCGCGGGCTATGGCAAGCTGAGCGAGGAGGCCTTCTTGCGGGACTTCGCCGGTGGTATTGCCCGCGAGAGGGCACGCATCCTCTATGCTGTCCAGGGGCCGATCTCAGACAGGCTTTTCTCAGGAAGGACAACCCAGGCGGCCTGGCGCTCGAAGCCAAGCTGGTATGCTGTCTCGACCGAGGATCGCACCATCAACCCGGATCTCGAGCGCTTCATGGCCAAACGCATGAACGCCAAGACCATCGAGGTGAAGGCAAGCCATTTGTCGCTGATCTCTCATCCGCGCGAGATCACCCAACTCATCTTGGAAGCCGCGGGGCAGCTCAGTTAGGGCAATTCCAGGTGTGAAGCGGTTTTCCGTCCGGAATTGCGTCCAAACAAGGAACTGGAGCAGGTCGCCGTTTCTGGGAAACGGTGAACTGCTGTAGTCAGGTTGGCCGGGTCTGGGCGACATGGAGTTTCAACCGCCTCGGGACCGGCCTGTCCGAATGGCACGGTTCCATGCCGGCTGTTCGGCCGTGCAGTGTGGCCTCTGGTCACGCCAGCGCAGAGAACGTAGCCTCGCCCAACCTCGCATCGCTGAACGCGAGCGAGTCCGGTCGGTCCCCCGCGGGAACGGCGATGCTCGCGGCATTGAGCCGCGAGC
>JAEKLU010000313.1 GCA_019509685.1 Mesorhizobium sp.
GACTATGCCTCGGTCAATCTCAGCGAGACGGCGGCGCCGGTCGTCATGGAAAGCCTGCGCCAGCGCGGCATCGGCATCGAGGCGGGCCTGGCGACGATCGCCGACGCCGAGCGTCTCGTCGGGCTCGACCATGGCGGCCGCGTGCTGCGCGTGCTGATCGAGATTTCCGAGCAGACGCAGGATGAAGCTTTTGGTGCCGCCGACGGCATCGAAAAGGTGCTGCGGCGCGCCGGCATCCACCGCTCGATCCTGCTGCATGGCGAGAACGCGACGGTGTGGCCGTTTGTCGAACGGGCGGCGTCGCGAAAGCTGTCCACGCGGGTGGGGCTGGAGGATGGCAAGGAATTGCCAGACGGCAGCGTGGCGGACGGCAACGCGGCGCTGGTGGCGGCGGCAGTCGGGATCTTCAGCGCCGCGCGCTAGCGGCGGCCGACAGCTTCAGTCGAACGTCGCCAGAGGCTCGGCGTTTATCTCCACCCACTCACAGCGCCGGCTGTCGTGGTAGAAGGACTGGAAAGGCGGCGGGAAGGTCGGGTCGGCGAAGGCGCCGACGGGAATGGCGATGACACCGGGCTGCGTGTCGATCCGGTAGTGGACGCTGGCGCCGCACTCCGGGCAGAAATTGTAGAGGACGCGGCCGCCCTGGTCGCCGATGCGGGTGAACTGCTTCGCCCGTCCCTCGATCGAAACATCGCCTTCGGCAAACCGGACATTGTAGCTGAAGGCGCTGCCGGTGCGCCGCTTGCAGTCGAGGCAATGGCACACCGAAATGCGGACCGGCTCGCCCGAACAGACGGCAGAAAGCTGACCGCAGAGACATTGCGCGCGGCGCGTGACCATGGCTGGCTCCTACGATGGACGATCTTACTGCGTATCCGCGTCAGCCCGCAATTCCGCGCGCTTCTCGTCCGACACCACCGCCAGATCCAGCACCTTCTGCAGGCCCGCCGCGTGGCGGAAGGTCGGCTCGGTCTGCACGCCGCTTTTCACCGCCTCGACGAAGCGCTGATAGTTGGTCGGTACGGTGCCGGCGTCGATCTCTTCCCATTTGGCGGTCTCGATGTTGTCGCCGACGCAGGCTTTCAGAACCGATCCTTCCAGATTGTGCACCACTTCGAGGCCGCCCTTGTCGCCATAGATGCGCAGGCGCAGTTCGTTCATGTGGCCGGTTGCCCAGCGGCTGGCATGGACCACGCCGAAGGCGCCGTTGGCGAAATCCAGCGTCATGGCGAAACTATCATTGGCGTCGAGGTCATAGTCGCCGATGCGGTTGCCCGGCGCCTTGTCGAAGGCGCGCAGGCGGCAGAAGACATGGTCGATGTCGAGCGCCGCGCCATAGCTGGCGAAATCGAGGATGTGGATGCCGACATCGCCGAGCACGCCGTTGGAGCCATGGCCGCGCGACAGCCGCCACAGCCATTTCGGGTCGGTGCGCCAGTCGCCCCAGAATTTCGACACCAGCCAGCTCTGCAGATAGGACGCCTCGACATGGCGCACCGTGCCGATCTCGCCGTCCCGCACCATCTGGCGCGCCTTCTGCAGCGGCGCCACGTTGCGATAGGTGAGGTTGACCATGTTGACTATGCCGGCGGCCTCCGCCGCATCCGCCATCTCGTTGGCCTTGCCGAAGTTTTCCGCCAGCGGCTTCTCGCACAGCACCGGCTTGCCGGCGGCGACCAGCGCCATGGTGGTCGGGTGGTGGATGCGGTCCGGCGTGACATTGGCGACGGCATCGAAGTTGCCCCAGTCGAGCGCCGCCTCCAGCGTGGTGAAGCGCTTCGGAATCTTGAAGCCGTCGGCGAATTCGCCGACGCGCTTTTCATCGACATCGACGGCCGCGACCAGTTCGACGCCATCGATGGCGCCGAAGCGGCGGGCATGTTCCTGCGCCATCCAGCCGGTACCGAGTATCAAAAGCCGCATTCTTCTGCTCCCTGAGCGAATTGGTTCGATTCAATGATATGCCAATCTGGCCTAAGCGTTGTCGTCACGCAATTGCCGATGGCATGTTTTAGCGGAAGCCGGCCTCGCCGGAGGCATGCAGTTTGCCGCCGCGCTCGACGATCGGCTCCAGCGCCTTTTCGACCGGCACGTTCGGCGCGTCGAGGATGGCGGGCTTCGCGCCTTGCGGATTGTGCGCCCATTTGACCGCGTTGCGCAGCACCTTCTGCACCGTCGCGTCGTGATAGGTCGGGTAGGTCTCGTGCCCGGGCCGGAAGTAGAAGACGTTGCCGGCGCCGCGCCGATAGGTCAGCCCTGAGCGGAACACCTCACCGCCCTGGAACCAGGAGATGAAAACCGTCTCCAGCGGCTCGGGCACGGCGAACTGCTCGCCATACATCTCCTCGTTCTCGAGCTCGAAGAACTCGCCGACGCCTTCGGCGATCGGGTGATTGGGGCTGGTCACCCAGAGCCGCTCGCGCTCGCCCGCCTCGCGCCATTTCAGCGTGCAGGGCGTGCCCATCAGCCGCTTGAAGATTTTCGAGAAATGCCCGGAATGGAGCACGATCAGCCCCATGCCTTGCCAGACCCGGCGAGCGACACGCTCAACCACCTCGTCGGCGACCGCGCCATGGTCCTTGTGGCCCCACCAGACCAGAACGTCGGTCTCGGCCAGGCGGGACTCCGGCAGGCCATGCTCCGGCTGCTCCAGCGTCGCGGTCGAGGCCGAGATACCGGCGTCGGCGTTCAGCGCCTTGGCGATGGTCGCGTGCATGCCCTCGGGATAGAGGGCGGCGACCACCTCATTGGTCCGTTCATGGATGTTCTCGCCCCAGACGACAGCGCGAATTGTCATGATATCCTCGTGATGATTGGGAGCCGCCCCGGCGCATAGTCATAAAGGCTCGGGGCGGTATTGGAAGCGGTTTTCGCGGCCGCGCTCCCATGCCTTCTTATCCGATTGGCAAGCGACCTTTCCCGTGCGCAATATTAGCGATGGGTGAAGTTCTCGTAGGGGTGGTGATCTTTGCTTGCCTGGCCGGGGCGGCGCTGGCCAGCCTGATGATCCATCCGCGCTTTCCCGAACATCATCGCCAGGACGACACCAGCGCCGTGGTCCGCCTTTCCGCCAACCTGTTCGTGGTGATGTCATCCCTGGTGCTCGGCCTGATGATCAACTCGGCCAAGAACACCTTCGAGACGATCGATCACAACGTCCACAATTTCGCGACGCAGCTGATCATCCTCGACCGCTCGCTGCGCCTGTATGGACCGGAGACGGAAGACGCGCGCGCCACACTCACCGCCTATCTGCAGCGGCTGGTCGACGCCACATCGCCGACGCAGAAGACGCCCGCTGTCGCCAACCGGCTGTCGGAGCTGCTGCTCAACAAGGTCGGCGACCAGCTGGCTGAGCTGCAGCCGCCGGAAGCCAAGCGCGCCGCGGCGCTGCAGAACGCGACGCAGCAATTGCAGAAGGTCATCGAACAGCGCTGGGTTCTGGTCGGCCAGTCGGAAGGCATCATCCCCATGCCGCTGATGGCGCTGCTGGTCGCCTGGCTGACGCTGATCTTCGCCAGCTTCGGTTTTCGCGCGCCGCGCAACGCGACTGTCGTCGGCACATTCATCGTCTCGGGCGCACTGGCGGCCGCGGCCCTCTATCTGATCATGGACATGGACACGCCCTTCTCGGGACCGATCCAGGTCTCGCCAGCGCCGCTCCAAAGGGCGCTGGCGGAACTGAAGCAGTGAGATCAGGGCCGGCTTAGCCTGTTCACCAGCCAATTCGCTGCCTGCATAGCGCCGTCGCCGCGCACCTCTTCGACCATCTCCGCCGCCCGCACGCGCACCTGCGGCGCCAGCGCAATCTCCAGCGCCGCGGTCAACGTTTCCGTTGTCGGCGTCGGACCGTCATGCGCCACCCCCATGCCAAGCTCGGCAATCCGCCGTGCCCAATAAGGCTGGTCGCCGATCTGCGGCACGATCACCTGTGGCACCCCAGACCGCGCGGCGGCATGCGTGGTGCCGGCGCCGCCGTGATGGATCACGGCTGCGACGCGGGCAAACAGCGCCTGCTGGTTGACCTCACCGATGGCAAAGCAATCGTCCCAGTCGTCGATCGGCACAAGTTCGGCCCAACCCTTCGCGATGACGACACGCCGGCCATGGGCGCGGATCGCCTCGATCGCGGCCCGCGCCGTTTCCGCGGCGACCGCGATCGAACCGAAGCCGACATAGATTGGCGGCGAACCTGCCTGAAGGAAGGCCTCCAAACCGTCCGGAAGTGGCCGCTCGTCCGGCAGGATGCAGGCGCCGGTCTGCACGGTTTCGATCAGGTCGGAAGGCTGCCACGGTCCGAGTGTGGGGTCACAGATGAGCAACACCGGATTGCCGAAGACGTAGTCGCGGACATTCGCCAACGACGGCAGGCCGAGAGACGCGCGCTGGCTGTTGATCGCCTCGCCGAACAAAGCGTTCTTGGTGGCGATGTCCCGCTCCCACAAGGCCCGGTTGTCGGTGATGTCGGCGGGATGCGGATGTCCCGGATATTCATGCGGCCGATTGTGCTGCGACGGCAGCCAGATCGGGCAGAAGGTGCCGAGCATATAGGGAATGCCCTTTTTCTCGGCGACCAGCCGTGCGGCGGCGCAGGACGGAAAAAGGCCGAACCCCACCACGGCGTCGCAGCCCTCGGCCGCCACGCTCAGCGCATCGTATTGCCGCGCGACGATCTCGGCTGCCTGGCCCGAGATCAGACCGGCTATGCCTTCGGGCGAGGATGCCCGCCGGCGCCGGATCATTTCCTTTGCCCATTCGCGTACCGGCGCGAAGGCCGGCGCCAGCGGCACGCCGGCGCGGGCGAGCAGCGCCGCAAACTCCGCATCGCCCGGAGCGCTGACCCGCGCCTCGACGCCGAGTGCCAGTAGCGCCGCGCCGAGCGCCGCCAGGGGCTCGACGTCGCCGCGCGAGCCGTAAGTCGACAGTAAAATCCGCATTCTGTGCTCCGTTGTGGTTGAATCGGAGCAGCGTAAATACGCGATATGAGGGGTCTTGCCGCAAGCCCGGGTCGCGCCATATTTATGTTCTGGGAGGGGTCGATGCTTCCGGCCCTCAAATCACATCCCATTCCGACAGAGCTGCCGGCGCGTCGAAATCCGTCGCTTCCGGTAAATCTTGCGCTTGGCGGCCGTGCGACAAGCATGGCCATGACAAGAACCGTCTCCACCTTGATCGGCTTTGTGGCCATCCTGACATGGTCGTTCCTGGCGCTGCTTTCGACCGCGGCCGGGCCGATCCCGCCGTTCCAGCTTGCCGCCATGACCTTCTTCCTGGGCGGCATGGTGGGCGTTGTGAGCTGGATTTTCCGGCCGCACGCGATCCGATCGCTACGCCAGCCCTGGCAGGTCTGGGCGCTGGGCGTCGCCGGGCTCTGCATCTACCATTGCGCCTATTTCTTCGCGATCCAGTCGGCGCCGCCGGTCGAGGTCAGCCTGATCGCCTATCTGTGGCCGCTGCTGATCGTGGTGTTTGCCGCGTTCCTGCCCGGCGAGACGCTGAAAGCGCATCACATCATCGGTGTGCTGCTCGGCCT